>DSBH01000100.1 GCA_011056825.1 Deltaproteobacteria bacterium
TGTCCTTCAACGATTCAGCCGTCACCATTAAAAAGAGCGTCTTCGACAGGGATCCGTCGGCCCGTACCTGCTTCAATAACTCCAGACCGCTCATGTTGGGCATGTTCCAGTCTGAAATAACAAAATCTATTTTCTGGCTTCGAAGCACTTCAAGCGCCGCCACGCCGTCCTCGGCTTCCACGATGTTTTCGTACCCCAACTGCTTGAGCAGGTTCCTGATCACTTTCCGCATCGTCGAAAAATCGTCGACGACCAATACCTTGCCCGCCTTGTCCATGTTCATCCTCCCTGTTCACCTGGCTCTTCTAATCACGACCGGACCACCGGGCGCAACCGATGGACGGTTTCATATATCGTTCTTTCTCATGCACACGTCCGCCACGAAGTTGCCGTTGTCCGTCTCAAATGGAATAATTATGCTGGGACCGCCGAGCGTATGGACAATGCAGTGGTCCTTTCCTCTCACCACCGTGGGAATCGCCGCCGACAGGCTGATGCCCATGACATCAAGCCGTTGCCGGGCCGCCCCCGACACCATGTTGGTAAGCTCGCCCACGGCGTCTTCTATATCGCTGTTGACCTGTGTGATTTCCTCACCCAGCATGTTTGAAACAATGCGAAGGATGCAACCCTCGCTGAAACTCAGCGCGAACGACCCCCTGGCCGAACCGGCTATGCCGATGATCCCCGAAATATCCCCCTTCGCGGAATTGTCCCGTTTGAGAAAAGGTTTCCCCGGCCGGGCGTCGATGAAGGCCATCGTCTTCACCACGTGCAGCGTCCCTTCAAGAAAAGGATTGATGTATTGAACGTCCATGTCTCTCCCCCGCGCGCCGGCGAACGGTCTTAACCGCGCTTCTTCTCGATCTGACCGATCTTCTCGCTCAAAACGTCCGCCGTAAACGGTTTCACTATGTAGTTGTCAACTCCGGCCTTCACTGCCTCGACCACGTTGTCTTTCAATGTTTCAGCCGTCACCATCAAGAAGGGCGTCTTCGACAGGGATCCGTCGGCCCGTACCTGCTTCAATAACTCCAGACCGCTCATGTTGGGCATATTCCAGTCTGAAATAACAAAATCTATTTTCTGGCTTCGAAGCACTTCAAGCGCCGCCACGCCGTCCTCGGCTTCCACGATGTTCTCGTACCCCAATTGCTTGAGCAGGTTCCTGATCACTTTCCGCATCGTCGAAAAATCGTCGACGACCAATACCTTGCCCGCCTTGTCCATGTTCCCGTTCCTCCGTGCCCTGTCGATTCCGGCGTCATACAGCCGTCGTTTCTTCGAGTTCGAAAAGACCCTCGGGATCAAGAATAAGCCCGACGTTGCCGTCTCCCAGGATGGCGCCGCCCGAAATTCCCTTGAGCCCTCCGAAATTTCCTCCCAGCGATTTTATGACAACCTCGCCTTTTTCAAGCACTTCATCAACCAGTATGCACTTCGACCGCCCTCCCGCGTCGACCACCACCACCAGGGCGTCCCAGGGATCGCGGTATAGCGGCTCTACGGAAAATATATCGTAAAGGCGGAGAAGCGGCAGCAGCTCTCCCATGACGTCGAGCATTTCGCCCTTTCCAGCAACATTCGTGTAATGTTCCCGCGTGGGACGGATAAGACGCCGTATGGCCGTGGCGGGAATAATGTATTTTTCATTTCCCACGCGCACCATCATTCCGTCGATAATCGCCATAGTCAGCGGGAAAAAAGCGGCGAAGGTGCTTCCTTCTCCTTTCGCGCTCCTCATCTCGATCTTTCCTCGAAGTTTTTCCACGGCCTGTTTCACCACATCCATGCCGACCCCGCGTCCCGACACGTCGGTGACCTTTTCGGCCGTTGAAAACCCGGGCATGAAAATCAGCTTGAAGATATCCTGTTCCCCCATGTCGTCTGTTTCGCTTACCAACCCTCGTTCGACAGCCTTGCGAAAAATTCCTTCGACATTGAGGCCACGGCCGTCGTCGCTTATTTCTATCACGATGCTCCCGCCCTTGTGATAGGCGCTGAGCTTGACGGTTCCCCGTTCAGGTTTTCCTTTAGACGTCCGTTCTTCTCCCTTTTCGAGGCCGTGATCGACGGCATTGCGCACCATGTGCACGAGGGGATTGTAAATTTCTTCAACCATGTTCCGGTCTATTTCGGTTTCTTCCCCTTCCATAGCGACAATCACGTCCTTCCCGGCATCTTTCGCGAGATCGCGCACCAGCCGCGCCATCCGCTGGAATGTCTGCCGTATGGGAACCATGCGAAGACTGGTGGATGTCCGCTGAAGCTCCGACGTAATGCTCGAAAGCTGGGCCAGATCGCTCATGAGCTTGCGGTCCGCCGAATCCAGCCGCACCAGGTTCTGTTTGATCATCGTCTGAGTTATCACCAGCTCACCGATCATGTCGACAAAGTCATCGAGTTTCTTGACATCCACCCGGACGGTGCTTGTCTCCATCACCTGTTTCGACTGCTTCCGAAGAGCGGAAAGTACGTGTTTCGGCGTGGCCTTTCCTTCACCGATAAGGGTCTCCCCGATCCTCCTTTTTTCGCCGCTTTTCTTCTGCAGGGTCTCTTCCAGGATGTCCTCGGAAATAACGCCGTCATCAATGAGAATTTTGCCCAGCTTCTTGACGGATTCTTTTTCGTACCCGTCCTCTTCCCCGGAATCAACTCCGGCCATCTTTTCCCGCAATTCCGTGAGGTCGGGATAAAGCGGCCGGCTCCGTTCGCCTTCCAACACTTCGTTCAGGCTGCCGATCATTACTTTCAGGGTGTCGGCACCCTCGAGGACTATATCGATAATCTGCGAGTCCACGGATATTTCGCTGTTCCTGGCCCGGTCCAGGAGCGTTTCGAGTTCATGAGCGATATCACGGATTTCCGTCAGGTCGAGAAAGCTGGATACGCCCTTGATTGAATGAAAGGGCCTGAAGACGGCGTTGATGCACTCCTTGTCGTCCGGATTCTGTTCGAGGTTGAGGATGTTGATTTCAATTTCACCTATATACTCAAGGCTTTCAGTGATAAAGTCGCGCATGAGCGATTCATCCTGGATCTCGAAATCCTGTTCACCGTCCTCTATTCCCGTTCCATCTTCTTCGGCGACGGTTTCTTCGTTCGTCGGTGACGTTGCGCTTACCTCAGAAACGTCCATCTGCACGCCGTCGCGGTTCGCTGCTTCATCGACGTCTTCCGCGACTGCATCCCCACGTACCATGGCCTGCATGTCCGATACACCCCGGGTGAAACGTTCTGTTCCTTCGGCCGGTCCGATCCGTTCGAGCACAATGTCCTCAAGAAGAGATTTCAGCTCCCCCGCCGCTCCGGCCATCGGTTTCATGTCTCGTTTCTCTGCTTCCGTGATGAGTTCTTCCATCGCGTTCAGCAGCTTCCCCGCAGCGGGGATATCTATGGCGTCGCCGTCGAGCATCAGGAACCCCGCGGCGAGATCGTCGATGAGCGCTTCAATTCTTTCCCGTTGCATAATTACACCATCCTCAATATTTCTTCGGCCATGTCGTTCAGTGGAAGCTCTTTCTCGACGGCGCCGATTCGTACCGCTTCCTTCGGCATGCCATAAACCACGCAGCTCTGTTCATCCTGCGCCAGCGTCCTGGCCCCGGCCCGTCTCATCTCGAGCAGTCCCTGCGCCCCGTCGGCCCCCATTCCCGTCAGAATGACGCCCACGGCGTTGGCGCCCGCGTACCGCGCCGTCGACTTGAAAAGAATATCGACAGACGGCCGCTGGTGATAAACCATTGGTCCATCCTTGATTTCCACATAATACCTGGCGCCGCTCCGCCGCAAAATCATGTGATAGTTTCCGGGGGCGATCAGCACACGCCCCGGCGCGACCGAATCGTTGTTCTCGGCCTCCTTGACGGAAACCGCGCATGCCTCGTCCAGCCGTCGTGAAAAGGCGGTTGTAAAATTAGCGGGCATATGCTGAACAACGACGATGCCGGGTGAATTGGCGGGCATACGCCGGAGAACGTTTTTCAGGGCTTCCGTTCCTCCCGTTGACGCCCCCAGTGCGACCACCTTGTTCGAGGTCTGCTTCATGGCCGTTGCCGGTTCCGGCGACCCGGCTTCGCGGTTTTCATCACTGCCGCGCCCGCGCACGTTCGCCCGTGAAGCGACACGGATCTTCTCCGCCAGCTCACGGCCGATGTCCCCCACGGAATACGACCCTCCCGGTTTCGGGACCACGTCCACGGCGCCGATTTCCAGCGCCTCGATGGACATGCCGCTTCCCCGGGGCGTCAGAGCGCTCACGATGATGACCGGAAGGGGATAATGCTTCATGAGTTTTCTGAGAAAGGTAATGCCGTCCATTCGAGGCATCTCGACATCGAGGGTGATCACGTCGGGGTCGAGGGACAGGATCTTGTCCCGTCCCACATAGGGATTGGGCGCCGTGCCCACCACCTCGATGTCGGGATACTTCGATAATTCCTGGGACAACACTTTTCTCACTATCGCGGAATCGTCGATAATGAGAAGTCGAATCGCTTTCACCACGCACGCCCCTCTCCCGGCGCCGGGCCGGTTTCATTCACGCCGCTTCCGCCATCCGACCCGGACAATAGCACCGTCATCGCCCAGGTTTCGTCTCCGACACCGTAATCGAGACGCTCACCGGCATTCGGCACCGGCCCTTCAACCGGTCCGCACCGGGGTATGGTCAGATCGTAACATCCGTTTCGGTCGGTCATGGCAAGAAAATGCCCGCATATCATGTTCACCGCTTCGCGAGCGCAATCTTCCCGTTGATTGTCGTCTACCTCGTCGGCCTCAATACTTAGCATATTTTGTGCCATACGCGTTGCCAAGTCGTCGGACAGGTACAGGTCGACAGTTCCTCCGCCGGCCCCTGCGAAGGATATGGAAGCCTTCAGACACGGCTCTGTATCGGCCGGCTCTATTGATTCCAGGTAAAGAAAAAACATTTTTTCAAACACCTCAAAAATCGAGGTCTCCAGTATCTTCATCGTCTGCTGCATATCCTCCGTCCTCCTCAATACCGACAATTTCGCACAACACCGTTCGGCACTCTTCGGGAAGAAACGGCTTTTTCAAATATCCCCGCGCTCCGAAACTGAAAGCCTCCCTGACGCGTTCCTCGTTTCCCTCGGTGGAAACCACCGCCACCGGTATCATGCGCAGAAGATCGTCCTCTTTCATCTTCGCGAGCAACTCGATGCCGCTCATCCGCGGCATGTTTATGTCCGTAATGACCAGGTCCACCCATTGTCCGGCCATAACCGAGAGGGCTTCCATGCCGTCGGACGCCTCGAAGCACCGGTCCACTTCGAAACCGGACATGGTCACGACTTTTTTGATGACGGCCCGCATGGAACACGAATCATCAACTATCAGAACATTAAACGACATGAACAACGCTTTCCCTTCCCGGCTTTTACAAAACCTTGTTGTATCCACTGGCGTTCGAAACGGAAGTGATTCCCGTGGACATATCGAGCCGCACGGTGCGGTCGAAATTTCCACCCGTGTCTTCGCCGTCAATGAACACCTTGTTTTTCCAGAATATTTTCCTCGCGGCGGCGATATTTCTGTGTCCGATTCTGAACCTGTTCTCTCGGTCCAGTATGGCGGCGCCGCCGATAATTTTTACGGTCATCCGTCGTTTGTCCGCTCCCAGCTTGTAGCAGCTCTTGAAGAGCAGTGGAATGCCCGTGTCAGCGAACATGGCGGGCCGAAGCTCAGCCTTTCTCGGATCCATCGATGATTCTGCCAGCATGAAATGAAGCATCCCCCCCACACATGCCCGGGAATCGAACACTGCTACGGCCAGGCAGGATCCGAGAGCGTATGTCACGAGCACGTCTTCCCGACTGTTTGATATCTTCAAGTCGGCTACGCCGACGATGATCTGCGCCATGATTCTACCTTCGATACACACTCGGCACGATATAATGAAAACGATGTTTCAACCCGGTCAGCCCCTCGGAATGTCCCACGAACAGGTAGCCTCCCGGGCGCAGGCAGTCGTAGAACCTGTCAATCAGCGCCTGCTGGGTCGGCGTGTCGAAGTAGATCATTACGTTCCTGCAGAAAATGGCATCAAAGGTCTCGCTGAAAACATTAGAATCCTTGAGATTGAATCTCATGAACCGGACCATTTCCGTTATATTGCTTTTCACGCGGTACTGCCCGTTGCGCGATCCCGTTCCTCGAAGAAAATATTTGCGCAGAAGAGGTTGAGAAATATTCCTTATTTTGTTCTCGTCATAAATGGCTGTTACGGCCTTCCTCAACACCTTCGTCGATATATCGGTTGCCAGAATTTTTACGTCGTCGTTCCGTCCCGCCAGGGCCTCCTGAACCACGATGGCCAGGGTGTAGGGCTCCTCCCCGGTGGAACAACCAGCCGACCAGAAGCGAAGCGCGAGTTTTTTCTTCGACGTCGCCATGTCCTTCAGGATTTCCGTCAGCCGTTCGAAGTGAGCGGGTTCGCGGAAAAAGCTTGTCAGATTCGTGGAAAGAGAGTCGATCATCTCCACCAGTTCGTCCGTGCCCTCGTCGGTCATGACAAACTTAAAATAGTCTGAAAAAGAACTGAATTTCCCCTGCCGGAGGCGCTTGCCGAGACGCGCCTTCACCAGTTCCCGTTTCCCGTCGTGAAGATTAATGCCGCAGAATTCGTGCACGAAGCGGCTGATCTTCTCGAAGTCGGCATTCCGCAGCTCGAAGCTGCCCGTCACATCGCCGTTCATGATTCTATTTCCCGCCGATATCTGTCACGACCGTTTACCCGATCCCGACTCCTTGTGAGAATACTCATGCCGTTTCGAAGCCTCGAGAAGCGGTGTTCCATCAACTTTACTGTTTCCCTGTCTCCGCGCAGCGTCGGAATGCCCGGCCCGCTTTCCACCGTTTTCCGAGTAGGCGCCGTTCGCTCCTTCCACCAGCAGGACCAGGTCGCCCACTATTGATTGCAGGCCGGTGGCCTGGGCTGACATTTCCTCAGACGCGGAGGCGCTCTCCTCCGCGTTGGCCGCCGTCTGTTGCGTGACTCGGTCCATTTCGGCCATCGCCCGGTTGATCTGTTCGATCCCCTGGGCCTGCTCCTGTGACGCCGCGGCGATTTCGCCTATCAGGTCCCGTATCTTCGCGGAAATCTCCGCATTCCGCTCGAACGCCTCGTTTGTTTCGCCGTTGAGCCGCTCACCCTCGCGGACCGACTTCACCGTTGTTTCTATCAGCTCGCCCGTGTTTTTCGCCGCCTCGGCGGAACGAATGGCAAGGTTCCTGACCTCTTCCGCCACCACGGCGAACCCCGCTCCCGCTTCGCCCGCGCGGGCCGCCTCGACGGCGGCGTTCAGCGCTAACAGGTTGGTCTGAAAAGCGATCTCGTCTATGGTCTTGATGATTTTGTGAGTTTCGTCCGAATTGACGCCGATTTCCCTTATCGCGCCGGTCATCTTTTCCAACTTGCCGCCCACTTCAGAGACCACGCCAGCTGCTTCCGACATGAGGGCGTCGGCCTGCCGCGCGTTGTCTGCGTTCTGCTTCGTCATGGATGAGAGTTCCTCCAGTGATGCCGATGTCTCCTCGATAGACGACGCCTGTTCCGAGGCGCCCTCAGCCAGCTGGTGACTCGAGGTGGACACGTGCACCGATCCATCATTGACCTCGTGCGCCGTGGAACCGAGCGTGTCTATGACGCGCCTGACGGGCCGCGCCAGCGAATTCGCCAGAATGAGGGTCACGGGCAGAA
>DSBH01000247.1 GCA_011056825.1 Deltaproteobacteria bacterium
GATCTGGAGCGCGTCAAATGGGGGCAAACGGCTCGAGTGACAACCGACGGTTTACCGGGAAAGGTTTATGACGGACGGGTTGCCTTCATTTCCTCGAGTGCCGAGTTCACGCCCAAGAATATTCAGACCCGCAAAGAGCGGGTCAAGCTCGTCTACCGCGTCAAGATCGACATTCCTAACCCGCGGCTGGAATTGAAACCGGGCATGCCGGCGGACGCCGAAATCGTGACGGACGCCGACGACTGATCATGGATGCCCTTCGCACGGAAAACCTGACAAAAATTTTCAAGCGATTCACAGCCGTGGACCGACTCACTCTGTCCGTGCCGGCGGGCGGAATATTCGGCCTCGTCGGTCCCGACGGCGCGGGCAAAACGACGGTCATGCGCCTGCTCGCGGCCGTCATGATCCCGACAGCAGGTGAGGCGTGGGTGCTGGGTCATCACTCGGTCCGCGAGGCGGAAAGAATCAAGGAACGGATCGGATACATGAGCCAGCGGTTCGGTCTCTATGAAGATCTGACGGTTATCGAAAACATCAATTTCTACAGTGACATATATGGCGTGACGGCCGGCCGGCGAAGGGAGACTGTCCGGGAACTGTTATCATTCAGCGGTCTCGAGGCTTTTCAAAAGAGACGTGCCGGCGACCTTTCCGGCGGCATGAAGCAGAAACTTGGCCTTGCCTGCGCCCTGGTTCACCGTCCTGCACTTCTGTTGCTCGATGAACCCACAAACGGCGTTGATCCTGTTTCACGGCGTGATTTCTGGCGGATCTTGTACCGGCTTCTTGCGGAAGGAGTGACCATCGTCGTTTCAACGGCCTACCTCGACGAGGCCGAGCGGTGCGGACGCATCGGGCTCATGCACAAGGGACGGCTCCTGGCAACGGGAACACCGGCCGACGTGAAGCGGCTCATGAAAGAGACAATCCTGGAAGTCCGCGCGACCGTTCCGCGCCGCGCCGCGGCTGTTCTGAAGGACGCGATGGGAAGCGAGGCGGTCAGTCTGTTCGGCGACAAGGTGCACGTGGCGACCGACGTGCCGGGAAAAGACACGGAGATGGTCGCGGAACTTCTTAGAAAAGAGAGGATCGAAGTCGGGGACATCCGGCCTGTCGAACCGGAGCTGGAAGACGTCTTTGTGTCGGTTCTTGCGAAAGACCGGGAGAACGGAATCCATGGATAAAGAACAAGGCAAAACGGCGGTTTCTGTGGAAAATCTGGAAAGGCGCTTCGGGGACTTCGTTGCCGTGGACCGCATCAGTTTTTCCGTGGCCTCGGGTGAGATCTTCGGTTTTCTCGGTCCCAACGGCGCCGGCAAGTCCACGACCATCCGCATGCTCTGCGGCATTCTCGCCCCGACCGGCGGGACGGGGACCGTGGCGGGTTTCGATATTCGAAGCCAGCCCGAATTCATCAAAACGCGCATCGGCTACATGAGCCAGAAATTTTCACTCTACGAAGACCTGACGGTCGAGGAAAATATTAATTTTTACAGCGGTATTTACCGAATCCCCGCGAACAGGAAACGGGAACGCAAGGAATGGGTGATCGAGATGGCTGACTTGACGGAGCATCGTTCGTCTCTCACCGGCGTCCTTGCAAGTGGATGGAAACAGCGGCTGGCGCTGGGATGCGCCGTGCTGCACGAACCTCCCGTTATTTTTCTCGATGAACCGACATCGGGCGTCGATCCTGTCAGTCGGCGGCGTTTTTGGGACCTGATCTACGAATTGTCAGGATCAGGCGTTACCGTGTTCGTCACCACCCATTACATGGACGAAGCGGAATACTGCGACCGCCTGGGCCTCATATATCGGGGAGAACTGATCGCCTCGGGCGCGCCGGAAAAGCTGAAAACGGAGCTGATGCGGGAAGACGTTCTCGAAGTGCACTGCGACAAGCCCCACGAGGCCATGGAATTAATAGCGGCAATGCCCGGCGTGAAGGAAGCGGCCCTCTTTGGACGGGGCCTGCACGTGGTGACGGACAAAGGTGAACAGGTGCTGCGTGACCTGCAGGCGACACTGCCGGCAAAGGGATTCGCCGTCGAACGGATCGAACCCGTCGCCGCGTCGCTTGAAGACGTGTTTGTATCCCTTGTAGAAAACAGGGACCGGGAAGAAGAACCGCAGCGGGAGGTTCGGCGATGAATCTGCGGCGTCTTCGGGCCGTGTCGCGCAAAGAGTTTATACAGATCGCGAGGGATCCGCGAAGCCTCGGCATGGCGATCGCCATTCCCATGCTGCTCCTTCTTCTGTTCGGGTACGCGCTCACACTGGACGTGGACAATGTGCCCCTGGTTGTCTGGGACCAGGACGGTACCCACGAAAGTCGCGAATTTATAAGCCGTTTTACCGGGTCTCCTTATTTCTCGCTGTACCGGTACGTGGAAAACTACCGGGACATAGAGAGCGCCGTCGACGCCGGAAAGGCGCTGGCGGGCCTGGTAATTCCCCGTGGATTCGCCGGCAGGACGGGGTCAGGGCGAAAAGCGGACGTTCAGCTGATTCTCGACGGCAGTGATTCGAACACCGCCACTCTTGCCGCAGGTTACGCCGAAGCAGTCACACTGATATACTCACAGGAAACCGTCGCGGCGAACTTCCGTTGCCTGGGAGGCGTTGAACCCTTGCCGCCGCTCGATGTGCGAACCCGGGTCTGGTACAACCCTGACCTGGATTCAAAGAATTACATCATTCCCGGTCTCATCGCCGTCATCATGTCGATCATAGCGGCCCTTCTTACGTCCCTCACCGTGGCCCGCGAGTGGGAGCGGGGCACCATGGAACAGTTGATCTCAACGCCCGTCAAGGTGCCGGAACTCGTGCTGGGCAAACTGATTCCCTATTTTACCATCGGCTTGTTCGACGTGCTCATGGCCGTTCTCATGGGGGAATTCCTCTTCCAGGTTCCGCTGCGGGGGAACGTGGCCCTTCTCTTCGTCATGGCCGCGGTTTTCCTGTCCGGCGCGCTTTCCCTGGGCATGCTGATCAGTATTGTCACGAAGAACCAGTTGCTGGCGAGCCAGGTGGCGATCGTGTCGACCTTTCTTCCATCGTTTCTTCTGTCCGGGTTCATGTATCCCATCAGCACGATGCCGCAGGTTGTTCAGTCCATCACCTATATTATTCCGGCCCGCTATTTCGTGGCGTTGCTCAAGGGGATTTACCTGAAGGGCGTCGGTCTCGATATTCTCTTTTTCGAAGCGGGCCTGCTTCTGCTGTTCGGCTGTGTCATTGTCATCACGGCGAACGTGAAATTCAGAAAGCTTCTGGAGTGACTCGTGGGTGAACGAATCATTCGAATGGTGATCAAGGAATTCATTCAGGTGTTTCGGGACCCGCGAATGAAGGCGGTTATTTTCGTCGTGCCCGTGCTTCAGTTGCTCATTTTCGGTTACGCCGTCAGCACCGACGTGCGTCATGTTCCGACGGCGGTGTATGACGCCGGCAACAGCGCCATCGGCCGCGATCTCGCCGCCCGTTTCGGTTCCTCGGACTATTTTGACATCACGGACTATCCGCGGAGCCACGCCGAAGCGGAGCGGCTTATCGACAGGGGAGATGTCCGAATGGCTCTGGTCATGAACGAGGGATTCGAGGAGAATCTGCGCGCCGGTCGAACCGCACATCTTCAGGTTATCATTGACGGAACGGATTCGAACACGGCTGGCATGGTGCTCGGCTACGTCGCCGGTGTGACCGCCGATTTTTCGCAGGAAGTAATGATGGAACGGCTCGGCCGCGCGCGGGGTATGACGGTCGGGCAGGAAGCCGTAGAGCTTCGAACGAGGGCTTGGTTCAATGAAAACCTGGAGAGCCGGAACTATTACATTCCGGGCGTCATCGCCATGATGGTCATGCTTATCACGCTGATGCTGACCAGCATGGCCGTGGTTCGTGAAAAGGAAATCGGTACCATGGAGCAGATCATGGTAACGCCTATCACCCCCCTCGAGTTCATCCTCGGGAAAACGATTCCCTTCGGCATCATCGGTTTTGTGGACGTCATCATCATAACCGTCGTCGGGGTATTCTGGTTCGAGGTGCCCATACGCGGCAGCCTGCTGCTGCTCTTTTTCGCGACGGCGCTGTACCTCATGACTGCTCTCGGGGTGGGGCTTTTTATCTCCACGGTCAGCGGAACGCAACAGCAGGCGATGATGAGCACTTTCTTCTTTTTCTTCCCCGCCGTGCTTTTGTCAGGGTTCATGTTTCCCATCGCAAACATGCCCGAACCGGTGCAATGGCTCACCTATATAAACCCCTTGCGCTATTTTCTCGTGATAGTCCGCGGTATTTTTCTCAAGGGAATCGGCGCGGACATCCTGTGGCCCCAGATGGCGGCCCTGGCGGTAATGGGAACGACGATCCTCTGGGTCGCCTCGAGGCGGATCACCAAGACATCGTCGTAAAGGGGAATTTTTTTAGGGGGAGGATGACAGGCCCACCGGTCCAACCTGACAACGTCAGTAAGCGGGACGAATCTGTAGTTCTTTTCAGCCGCCGGGGCCGTTGGTGTCACGGGGGGAATCAGGGGCGGTTGTTTCGTCTGCCGACCGGCAGGCGTCCCGCAGTCAGGTTTTAACGCCGAGACGGGGCAATATCCATACCTGAAGCGCCAACCAGGCGCCGACGACAAGAACGATCAGTAACAATTCCTTCACGTATTTCGGTCTCCTTCGTATTTAATTTAAATAATATAATCATCGGCGGCGCCCCGCACAAGGGTCGTGGCGACGAATTCCGGAGGGCCGGTGAAAAGCCCTTGACAGACCGTGGCGCGGGGCCTAAGTTCCGGATATTGTTTCGCTGCCGTATTGTAAGGAGGATACACAGTCTCATGAAAATAGGATTTCTCGGTCTGCCCGGTTCGGGAAAGACCACTATCTTCAACGCCCTGACAGGTTCGGATGTTTCCGTCGGCGGATATGGTTCAACCAAGGCCGAACCGAACCTGGCCGTGGTTACCGTAGGCGACGAACGTGTCGATCGTCTTGCGGAAATGTATCTGCCAAAAAAAATTATTCACGCTACCATCGAATGTGTTGATTTTGTTGGCTTTTCGGAAGGATCGGCCCGGAGCGGCGGATTTTCGGCATCCCAGATGGCCCTCGTCAAAACGATGGACGCGCTGGCGCTGGTGCTTCGAAATTTTCCCGACGATATAGAAGGGGAACCCGATCCCTTGCGGGACCTGGATGCCCTGGAAACGGAACTCCTGCTGACCGATCTTATCATGGTGGAACAGCGGCTGGAACGCATCACCCACACCATCGAGCGTGGCAAGAAAACACCGGAGTTGCAGGCGGAACAGACGATTCTTGTTCGCCTTCAGGAATGGCTCAACGAGAACCGTTCTCTTAGAGATATGGACTTCAGTGACGAAGAAAACCGGATTATCAGCGGTTTTCAGTTTGTGTCGAAAAAGCCGGTTCTGGTCATCGTCAATTCATCGGAGACAAATTTCGGCAAAAACGACGCGTTGATACGTGCTCTGGAGCAACGGTTCCGGGTCATCGAATTCGCCGGTGCGTTCGAGATGGAGTTATGTCGCCTGAGCGACGAGGAAGAGGCGAAACTGTTTATGGACGATATGGGCATTTCCGAGTCCGCACGGAGCAGGTTGACCCGTTTTGCTTACGAAACCCTCGGGTATATCAGTTTTCTCACCGTCGGTTCCGACGAAGTCCGGGCCTGGACGCTGCGCCGCGGTGAGACGGCGCTCGACGCGGCCGGGACCATTCATTCCGATCTTGCCCGCGGGTTTATTCGCGCGGAATGTTTTTCCTATGATGATTTCATCGCCTGCGGTTCCGAAAAGGCCGTTAAGGAACAGGGGAAATTCCGCCTGGAGGGCAAAGATTACGTGGTTCACGACGGCGACATTCTCAACATACGGTTCAGTGTCTGAGGCGCCCGCGGCGACGGAAACATGACGAATGACGACCAGTTCAGCCATAAAAGGACCGCCGTGGGCGGTGTGCTGTCGGGTCTGGGCAGAATGTTTCCCGCGCTGGAAGAACGGGATTTTCGAACACTCTGGCTGGGCATGCTGCCGGGCGTCCTGGCCATGCAGATGTATTTCTTCGTCAACGGGTACTTCGCTTTCGAGTTGACAGGCGTTGCTTCCTCGATAGGCGTCATCTCGCTGGGTTTCGGCCTGCCCATGCTGTTCCTGTCGCTCGTGGGCGGTATCGCGGCGGACCGCCATTCGAGACTCCGCATCATCGTGATCACCCAAATTCTGCTCGTGACGGGCGCCGTACTCATGGCTGTCCTGGTGCTCACCGATCTTATCAAACTCTGGCATATGCTCTGCATAAGCGTTGTCATGGGTTCGGCGTTCACTTTTCACATGCCGGCCCGCCAGTCCTTCGTGGCCGATCTTATCAGCCCGCCGCGCCTCATGAACGCCGTCGCCCTCAGCGGCGCCGGTTTGAACGCGAGCCGCGTGCTGGGTCCGCCCCTGGCGGGAGCGCTTATCGGCCTGCCCTGGATCGGCGTGGGCGGTGTGTATGTTCTCATGGCCGTTATGCTTATCCTCGTGTTTTTTGGTCTTTCCCGGCTTTCCGATCGGGGGCGCGGCGACGAAGGAGACAGTTTGACGGGGTTCCGTTCCCTGCTGGACGGTTTCGCCTATATCCGCGATAACCCGGTACTTCCGGTACTGCTCATACTGAGCCTGGCGCCCATCATTCTGGGCATGCCCTACCAGGCCCTGATGCCGGTTGTCGCCAAGAACGTGTATCACGTCGGTCCCGGCGGGCTGGGTATTCTCATGATGGTCAACGGCATCGGCGGCCTGGCCGGTTCGCTGGTCATCGCGTCTTTGCGGAGTCTCAGGCGCCCCGGCCTGGTTCAGCTTTCTCTCGGGATTTCCTTCGGCCTGCTGCTTGCCGCCTTTTCGTTCGTCAGGACGTACGTACCGGGAATGTGTTTACTCTTCACCGTGGGGTTCATGTCGGCCTGCTATCTTTCTCTCAACGCGTCGCTTATCATGGAGAAATCCGACAGGCGGTATCACGGGCGCGTCATGAGCATTTACATGCTGACCTTTTCCGCGCTTCCTCTGGGCAACATGCTCATAAGCTCAATGGCCGACGCCTTCGGTGTCCTCACCACCATTCGAACGGGAGGAACGCTGCTCGCCGTGATCGTACTCCTGTTCGGCAGTTACAGCAGGTCCTACCGGAATATGTAGTAAAACCGGTCTGTTTCCTGTTGGCAGTCTTGCCGCAGGGTGATCGTTCATGGTATGAGTCATGTGCGGACAGGAGACAAACGCGAAGGAGGTTCATCCGTGCTGCGTTTATTCAATACGCTCGGCAGAAAACTGCAACTGTTCAGGCCCGTCGACAGGGACGTGGTGAGGGTGTTCACCTGCGGACCCTCCGTGTACCAGCGTCCCCACATAGGCAATTACCGGACCTTCCTTTTCGAGGACCTGTTTGTCCGCTACCTGGAATACCGGGGATTCAGCGTGAGCAGGGGCATGGTGATCACGGACATCGAGGACAAGGCGATCCGTGAAGCCGAACGGGCGGGAACGGGCGTGCTCGCCATGACGCAACGCAACATCGATATTTTCCTGGACGAGCTGAACCTGTTGCGGGCGCGCCCCATTGATTTTCTGGGCAAGGCCTCCGAATACGTGGACGAGGCGGTACAGATCATTACTCTTCTGCTCGACCGGGAGA
>DSBH01000069.1 GCA_011056825.1 Deltaproteobacteria bacterium
CCGAATACGTAGTTACAATGGTAACTATTTCCAGGGGGAATTGCAAGCGAAAAATGCGCCTTAGACACTATATTTATTAGATTATTGAGGTCCATAGTTATAATATGGATGGGAAATTAGGTTGAAAAACCTTACGAAATCAGTAATGTCGTCATACCGGCGAATACCATTGCGGGCACACGGGCCGGTATCCAGATTCAAAGACCTCACTGCAATGTTCCATACTGATGACTCGATATCGTGCTCTGCAGACAATCACTCGCGGATTCCGGGTTGGTTAAACGTGACCCCGCGCCATGAACCGCGGGATTCGGCGGGACGCGTCACTCCATCACTTTTCGCAGTTTTTCAAGACCCCGGTACACGCGCATTTTCGCGGCGCTTGTTGAAATTCCCAGTATGACGGCTATCTCGTCGAAGGAGCGGTCGTCGTAGAATCTCAGCACGACAGCTTCCCGGAGGCGGGTCGGTATTTTCAGCAGGCCCGCCTGGAGCCGTTCCTGTTCCTCGTCCTGAAGGATGATCGCTTCCGGCCCGCCCGCGTTCCGGTTCCCGTCGGTTTCACGGTCACGTCCCTCCTGCCACCCGGCGTCGCGCGATTCCCGGGCTTTCTGTTTCCTGAGAGTGCTCCTGGCGAGGTTTAACGTGATGGTGTACAGCCAGGCAAAAAAGGGTCTGTTCGCGTCGAATCGACGCAACTCCCTGTAGGCGCGAAGAAAGCTTTCCTGGGCGAGATCCTCCGCCTCGCGAAGGTCTCCCGTCATTCGAAAGGCCAGGTTGAAAACAGCCGTCTTGTGGGCGTCGACGAGCCGCGCGAAAGCCTGCCTGTCGCCGGCGAGAACAGCATCGATGATCTTCCTTTCCTCATCGTGTTCCATGGATATCCCGGGACCGGCACGGACCTTCTTACCGGCGGGCGCCGTCGCCGAAAGGACCGTGCGTGCATTCGCCTGAAACGTTGCCAACGCGAAAACGCACAAAAAAAGACGAGGTCTGAATCTCGTCCTTTTTTGCAAAAATGTCAAGAAAATCAAGTGGCCCGCACACACCCGACGTTATGTCGCGAGACGGAACCCCGTCACTGCTGGACCGGCGGAAGAAAACCCGTGGTCTTTTTCATGTCTATTTGAATGGCGAAATCGTCGTAATACGTCTCTTCTCCGGTATGACTCGACGTGACAAGCGCGATGTTGTCGCCGGCCACGATGTTGCCGTCAGTATCAACCCACTTAAAATCCGTGACTTCGCTGTCGGCATTCCAGTCGGGCGACGGAAGCTCCGACGTTTTTATGACGGCGTGGGCGAAGGGACCGGTTGTCGTGAGAAAAGACGCGCCCCGTCCCGCGCGAAGCGTGGCGGTTCCGTCCTCCTCCACCCATCGAACGAGCGTGAAACGTCCGTCGTCATAATCGTCGTCGCCGGGGATGAAATCATCCGACGGCCAGCAGGCGTCGCCGCGGGTGTTCCGATCGTCACTGTTATCGCTGAAAAACACCATGATGTAGTTCGCCTTGTTTCCGGCCTGGGCCGAGGCGGCACTGGCATACACTTCGTCTTCGAGATAGATGGGACCGCCGGTGGTGAAATTCCCCTCTACGTTCGTCAGGACAAGGTACCCCGACCCCGTGTAGGTCCCGCCGCCTCCCCAGTCATTCTCGACGACAACCGCGACGACCCGGGCGGAGACCAATCCGTCGGCATTTTTAATCGTGTCGCCGTACCTGATGCGGCGTCCCTCATCATCGACCCTGCCGTCCGTGAATTCCAGTTCGTAGCCTTCAACCACTCGTGCCAGCAGGGTGGACCAGGGTTTGAGGCGGACGCTCGGATCTCGAAGATCCGTCACGCCGTCGTCGGCGGTAGTAAGGCCGTCGCCGTCTCGAATCGTGCGGTGAGCCAGTATCTGGAAATTCGAATTCACACGCTGACGCAAGATTACGGCGGGAGGGGAATAGCGGGCTTCCAACCTGTTAGTGCCCCAAGCATATCTATAAACCTCGTGATCATCTCCCCACGTGGTTGAATTATTTGTATTAAAAGGCTGAAGACCGGCGTCGATGCCATCGTTTTGTAGCCATCCCCAAAGATCGGCAGCTCCGCTTTCATACCCCCATGATAGGCAGCCGATTAAAAAGGCACAATACCGCGTCTGTCGCTGACGAACGAAGGAAACGGCGTAACTTTCAAGATCGTCGCCCGCATCGTTGTTTTTCATGCGGAAATTCATTCCGGTGTAGAAATAGGGTTCATCGTTTTTGACCTTGACCTGGAGGTCGTAGCCGAGGCATCCGTCGGTGTCGAGCCATGCCTTCGCCAGGTTGGCGACTGTTTCACTCCAGTTGAAAAACATGACGGCATAGGAAGAGGAACTTCCGGAACCGAACAACCCGCTTAGCAGCCGGCCCAGGAAGGTTGATCCGGAAGGTCCCGTATCCTGCATGCTGGAGACGTTGAGGGCATCATCTTCAATTTCATGCCCTCCCAGTGTCTGATCTTCATCGGTAAACCAGTTGTCGAGATTGTCGAATTTTTCATGGTGTTCGACTTTTTCCCAGCCTCCACCGCCGGACAAATCACCGAGCCAACCTATGGGAATGTTGTAAAGTATTTCCCGTGAAAAACCGTCGCCCACGATACCGGTTGACGACAGCTTGATGAACTCGCTCAAAACAACGTCAGACTCGTTACCCACATCGATCGAATCCGTCCAGTCGTCGTCCCTGACGGCGTCTGACTTGGTAATATAGCAGAGTGTATTGCCATCACGCTTTTCGTAGTTAAATACCTCGTTTTCATCAATGTCCGGCAGTATGAAATTCCCGTTTACTTCTGGAAATGCGTAGGCTCCGGTCCCCTTGAGCTGCAGGTCGCCGCCGCGGGACAGGCTCTGTGACGATGCCGGCGTCTGGGCAGCGGGCCGAACATTTTCCCCCGAGGATAGGCTTTCTTCAAGTGGTTCGGAAAGAGAGAACGAGATTCCATCTCCCGATCCAGTACCGCTAGCGTAAGGATAGATGTCGTCGCCGACCTGGATGCGCCCCGCGGCCAGGCCGCCGTCGAACTCCGGCGGCAGCGTGCCATTAACTTTCACGCTCAGGCCGGTGTCGCCCGCGTCGGCATCTTCACTCTCGAACCAGTAAGGATACACGCGGAGCTGAAATGCCCCTTCGTCGGACAGGCGAAAGGTCATGCCGTCAAAATCGTCCATGAGATCAGCCCGGTCCTCGTCCTCGGTTGCCTTTACGAATTCCGACGCCGCGTAGCGGAATCCCGATTCAGCAAGGAAATAGGCCTTCCAGCCCATATCGGCGTACACCGGACTCATGGCGGAAGACGAAAAGAGGTGAACCATGGCGCCGACCAGAACGGCCATGATAACCATGGTTACGATTATGCCAATCATGATGCTTCCCCCCTGCCCGGAGACGGAGCGTCTGCCCGTATCGGACCGCGCGCGCAGCTTCCTGCTCACACGCGCAACCACGTACAGAAAAGGCGCCGCGACCATGAAAGCGATGACCGCGGGGGCGTAGAGGAGAAGAAAGGCCGCGACGGCGAGAGGCGCGAGCATAACTCTCGCGGCCGCCGCGGCGGGGGGGTAGTCGTATATGAAGGCGGCCGCGGCGGGTCCGCGGGCGTAGTACCACGCAACTATCCGTCTGCCGCCGCTCCAGGTCAGCAGAAAGCGGTCCCGAAATTCCCTCAGCAGGACCACCGAATGATGCGCGCCGTCACCCCAGGCCGCCGTCGCCACGAAGCAGGACGGATAGTTTGGGGCGATGGGCGGCAGGGCCTCCTCACCTCCCATACCGAGATCCGTGCTTGTCCGCCTGACGTTGCGGGGAGTGACGCGATCGGCGAATTCCATGGTCCCGCCGTCGGAACGAGCCAGGACGAGTTGAATGTCGATTGCCGAGAGTTCCTTTATGCTTTTCGAGGAATCCCAGCTCGATAATTCGTCCGTTCCTTCGTAATACGTCACTTCCAACGAATCGACGCCGTCGACCAGCAGGTCTCCGTCGCCGAGTGTGCCGCCCGACTGGGCTATTTTCAGGGCGCCGTCGTCAAGTCCGATCGTCACGTTTCGTCGCACGTTTCTGAGAGGCAGCGTCGTTGACGTCGCGTCCTCGGTAAATCCGTTCATTTCGATGATTTCTCGGGATATCCGGGACATGGCGACCTGCGCCTTCTGGGTGATCGCCGCGTTGTCCCGCGTGAAGATATACCCGCGCACGGCCTGAACGATGCCGAAACCGCCGAGGGCCGTCATGATCCCCACAAGGATGAGCACCACGACGACTTCAACAAGCGTAAAACCACGCCCGCCTTTTATTCCGGAATATCCCTGAACCGAAAAAGACGCGTCCCCGAAAACCGGGGCGGAACCTTTGTTACTTTTCACCTTTGTATTTTTCATGACTCACTACTCCGCGAAAAGTGATGTCAACCGCTGCCCCTGATACTCTAGGGTGACTTTCAGCACGTCGCCGTCCGAATCCGACTGTTCCACCATTTCTCCGGCCTGCTCGACAAAGGATATTCGATCGTTGGTGACGACGGTATAGGAGTGATCTTCGTCGGCATAATCCCCGTCGTTTATTCGGTCGCTCAAGGTCGCGATCGGCGTTTCGTCCGTCAGCATCAGCGTGTTGTAATCCACGGTAACGTTCTCCATGATGCCGTGCAGGTAGCAGCCGCATTGCGTCTGGAGCACCGGTTCCACGCTCCGGGTGACGACGCCGCTCATGAACATCACCAGGAACGTGCCCAGTATGGCGACGAGTACCAGCGCAATGATGACTTCAAGTAGCGTGAAACCGCCGGCGTGTCCGCCTTTAACGGCGCGGGCAAAAGACCTGAACGCGCGAGTCCCCTTCATACGTGCCACCCCGCTGATTTCAAGACATCCTCCTTCATTGAATGTACCCCGTGTGTTTCGTCACTTTGATGGCGCCGCCCTCCGGGGCGTTGGTCATGATAGTAATGTTTGCGTCTCCGGGACTTCCGTAGGCATCGAAAATCACGGTAAAAGGAGCTGATATTATGCGGAGTTTCGAGTTCTCGCCGGCAATGTCTACCACGGCCCCGTTTGCGCCAAGAAACGGAACAGGCGTCGTGGAATCGGCATTATCAAAGAGATAGTACGTAGTTTCCGAGTTGAAGCACACCCCCCATTCACTTCCGCTTGCCATCGCCCGCGACTGGGCGTATCGCAGGTGATTTTTCACCACTTCCAGACGGGAACGATAATCATATGCGGCCGTATCGGCCATCTTCGCGACGGCAAAGGCCGCGAGGATAGCGACGATCAGAAGAACGGCGACAAGTTCTATCATGGTGAACCCGGCTCTCAGCCACGCCGTATCTCTTTTGATGTTTCTCAATGTCCTCTCTCCATTCTGCCGGACGACGCGGAGGCGCCGGACAGTCGCAATGCCGGTTCGACCGTTCGGATGTAACCGTCCAGTCGGTAATACAGAAAACCTCCCGAAACCAGCGCCATGGACGAAACTGCGGCGAAAACACTTACGGCGGGTACCCCCGCCTCATGAATGTAAAAGACGGCGCCCCCGGAAAACACCGCGAGCAACGACAGCAGTCCCCATTGTGCCGCTATGGGCGCCCGACGGCCGCCGGTCACAAGCATCACTCCAAGCGCGGAAAACCAGAGCGCGACGAAAAAACTGACCCACGGCAGGAAACGCAGGCAGAACAGAAATTCCGATTCGCTGCACAGATTCCCCAGACCCGCCAGCAACGTGACCCCCAGAACCAGGTAAAAAAATGCGGTGACAATACACCAGAAGGAACACTCCCGTTGACTGGAATACGCCGGGCTGTTCCCGTCCACGGGCAACCAGCCGATAAACCGCTTCCCGGCGCGAAGAACGCGACTGCGCGTTTCGGGAATCCGGTTCATCACCTTTTCCGTGAACCCGGCCGGGGCGTTCAGCCGCGGAGCGGAACGAATCAGCCTGACAAGATAGTTGTTTGACGTTGAATGATCGCTCATGGCTCCAGCTTCAAAACAGTTAGCCGCTGCTAACGTCCGGAGGGCGAACCACAACGAAATGGAACGCCGCGTCGCGGGCAACGATTCATCCATGCCTCGGAAGCTGTCGAAAAAAAATGACTCGGAAAACGGGGAATTCAGAAAAAGGTATCGGTCGAATAGAGGAACAAAATATCCGTTGAATTTTGAACTTTACTTTATTCATCTCCGTGAATCAACCATTATTTTCGACGGCTTATTTCCGAAACGACTGAATGTCGATCCCGGTTTCGGCAGCACGGGATCACCGGGTCCACCCGGTCCGGATTCGTCGATGATCCGTCCGAATGTCCGGAATACAATGACGGTGAAACGTCGTCACACATGTGACTTTTTTATGGTCGGCTCGGTATATCCATATAAAAGGGAATGGAGAATGTCGGAGAACATCCATGAATAAAACATTCGATGAATTCAACGACCTCGTTGAACTGATGACAAGGGCTCGACGCGTGCCCGTGCCCGATCGCTTCGTTGGAACGCTCATGAAAAGGATCGACGCGGAAGCGAAACCCGGACCGGCGAATATGGCCGTCCGGTTCGCCGGTTATTTCGGGAAGGTGGAAAACAGTGATTCTTCCGATATCAGGGAATGCGCCGCCTGCTTTTTTCTGGCGGGGTTTTTTTACCTCGTGATGGGAATAATACTGACAGCCGGATTCAGGGCGATTCATTTCAGCGCTTCTCCGGCGGAGTGGATAACCCTGCAACCATACCTGACCATCGGCGCGGCCCTGCTGCTTTTCGCGCTCGGCGCCGCCCTGATGGCGCGGGAGAAAGCCGCGCTGAAAGCGGCCTTTCGTGGAACGATATTATATATTTTCCTGGTGGCCGTTAATGGAATTTTCATGGCGCCTTACCTGAATATTCCCCATGCCGGCTTATTTATTGCCGGATTCATGGGGGCGGGCGTGTTCATGGGGATCACGCTCGCCCGCGCCGTCAGGAAGGCGGAGTCTGGAGTGAAAAATGCGAACAACGGAAATAATGAGAGATCGACGAAGGATCGGGGACGGATTTTCGCTCATTGAGACGGTGACCGTACTGGCGGTTCTCGCTATTGTCTCGGCCTTCCTGGTATCGCAGGGACTATCAACAGACGCCGTGAACGCCCAGGCGGATGCCAACACCCTCAAGAGCCATCTTCGGTACGCCCAGTCACTGGCGATGAATGATCTTCCGACCGCACGGTGGGGTGTCGAGATAGATGGATCGTCCTACAGCCTGGTATGCGACGGGGATACCTGTCCCGACGACATACCGGTGTTCCCTAACGAATCCTCGAGCACCATCAGTTTCAGCCCGAACGTGGCGGCCTCGCCGACCGGGACGATCCTGTTCGACAACTGGGGCAGCCCCGGCGCGGACGACCTACCGGTCACCATCGACACAAACGGAGAAACCGTTGAAACCATGACAATAACGGCAGAAACGGGGTTCATACCATGAAAACAGGCGCCGATCGGAAAAACGGCTTCACGCTGATCGAATTTATCGTATCGCTGGTACTGGTGGCCATCATGGCCTCGATGCTCTATGCCTACTTCGGGTCCGCCTTCACCCAGAGCAGCGTTCCCATCATCAGGCTGCAGCAGGCGTCTGACCTGCACCGGGTGACGGAAAACATCGTGGC
>DSBH01000179.1 GCA_011056825.1 Deltaproteobacteria bacterium
CCACTTTGTACCGTAAAATCAAGAAGTTCGACCTGACCGGGTACGTCAGAAACGCTGATGAACACAATGAGGGCATGAAAAAGGACAACTAATAATTAATGATCACCGCATGATCGCGTTACGAGAAAGGATTCCGAAGCATCATGAAAAACAGTATTCTTGCCCGCCTGCTGGCATATATACTTTCCACGTCTATTGTTCTTTTAATAGGAATAAGCGCCCTGAATTATATCTGGGCTCAAAAAATGGTCGTGGATGTAAGCGAGAAGCGGGCCGCGGCCCTGGCGGATTCAGCCACAGCCCGGCTTGAAACATTCCTGCTTCTCAAGGGACAATACGCCTGGATGCTGGCGCAGAACGAGCAGATTCACGCCTTTGTGCAGAAAGTTTCCTCGCGGGACGAGGACCTCTCCCACGACGCCACGTACCAGGAGATGCATACGTCTTTTGATCGTATCGTACAGCAGGATTCCGATATAAAACACGTGTATATCGCCGTCGAGAAAAGCCAGCGATTATACGGCAATATAGAATTCGAGTATCCCGAGCATTACCGGGTCGGACCCCGGCCGTGGTACAAGACGGCCGTCGCAAACGGAAAGCTGTCCTTCACGCCTCCCTATATCTGCCCGTTGACCAATTATCACGTTCTGACGGCTTCGGTCCCGTTATACGACAGCGAAGGCGAACTGCTGGGTGTCGCGGCCGTCGATATACTGGTGGACAAAGTACAGGAAATCGTCAATGAGTTACACATATTTGAGGACGATTATGCCTTTCTCATTGACGACAAGGGAAACCCGATTGCTTATCCGAATAATCGTCATGTCCAGCCGCTCAAGATGCTCGATGAATCGTATCCGCACATGAACAAGGTTATCTCCGACATGCTTGAAGGTCGAAAGGGAATGACAAAAATCGGCAACGATGAAAACGCCAAGTACGTGTTTTTCGCCCCCATAAACAACACGGGGTGGTTCCTGGGATTCATGGTGCCGGTCGAGGAAGTGACAAGCCCTGTTCTCGCGCTGGGCAAAACATCATTACTCACCGTATTTATAGGTGTTTTTGTGCTTTTCATACTGATCACCGTCCTTACCTCCAGAATCACGCGACCTGTCAACAAATTAAGCAGGCTCATGAAGGACATAGCGGGCGGTGATTATACCCTGCGGGCGGAAGTGAAAAGCAACGACGAGATAGGCACCTTGAGCCGGAGTCTCAACAGTTTGCTTGAGAAAAAACAGCAACTTATAAAACAGGTAAAAGAAAAGGCATACAAGATGGGCGTGGCGGGGCACGAACTTGCCATTACCATAGGAGAGGCCCGGACGACGCTGCCTATGGTCACCTCCGACCTGAGTACCATCATAAAAAATCCGACTCTGGACAAAAAAGAACGACGGCAGGAACAGCAGAAGTACTCCCAGGCCATGCATGTATTCCTGGAACGGCTTTTCATGGTGAATTATTCTCATCGATTAATCAACGCCCGGATAGAGGACCTGAAATCACTCCTGCAGGAAAACGGCGGAACGGGTATCCATGCTGACACAAACGCCCGAGCGGAGACCGCTCCCGCAGGCGACACCAACGAACCCGATTCGGGAATTTCGGATATCCTCGATGAAATCAAGGAAGAAGTCGCCAAGGTATTGCGGCTGACGGAAGCCATGCAGGGTGATTTCGAGGATATAAGCACCTCGATCGAGGAAACATCAAAAGAACTCATCGATATTACCTCGATACTCGAAATAATGGGAACGCACCTGAAGAATATCTCTCTCATCCAGTCGGACTCGGTTGACAGGGCAAGCAAGACGTCGATCGAGCTCGTAGAATGGTCGCAGGCCCTGCTTCAGATTACATCAGCCTTCAAGATCGAAAACGATTCGGGAAACGATAATGAAACCGGCATTTAGTTCTTGATTTAAAAACAAACATTTCTCATAGTAATCTGCACTCCGGCGACGGATCCTCTCAGTCTGCCGGGATAATCGGGTTTACGGACAGGTTCAATGAAAAATCGAATCATCACCGCGCTGTTTCTTTTCGTCATATGTTCTACATCCCTGGTCTTTTTCCCCGTCGCGCTGCTCATCTGGGCGTTTACCCGGCCTTTCGACCGCAGACTCCGCCTGCTGCACCAGTTCACCTGTTTCTGGGGAGCCTTTTACACCTATATCATGCCCGCCTGGCCCGTGGTTATCGAAGGCCGCGAACGACTCACCGGCGACGCGACCAGGATATTTATTTCAAATCACCAGTCGCAACTGGACATCCTGGTGCTCTTTCGTCTGTACACGCATTTCAAGTGGGTCTCGAAAAGCGAGATATTCCGCCTTCCGCTTATCGGCTGGAACATGGTGCTGAACCGTTATATCAAGCTGAAACGCGGTGATAGAAAAAGCGTGGCCCGCATGATGGCCGACGCCGCGCGAAAGCTCAAGGAAGGAAGCTCCGTCTTCATGTTTCCCGAAGGATCCCGATCACCTGACGGCACCCTGAAAACCTTCAAACCGGGTGCGTTTATTCTTGCCAAACAATTACGTCTTCCCATTCTGCCGGTTATTATCGAAGGCACCCGCAAGGCGCTCCCAAAATACAGCATCAATTTTCACGGCAGGCACCCCATCAGGGTCCGGGTCCTTCCGGAACGTTCTTACGAAAGTTTCGCCGATAAGAGCGTGGAAGCAATCATGGAGGACCTGTGGCGGTATTTGAACGGCGAGCTGCTCCGGCTCAAAGAGGAAATGTACGAAGAACGACAGGTCGCTGAACCGATTCGTCAGAAAACCTTCGGTGTCTAAAAAATCTCCTGTCGCTTTGTGCGGCCTTCAGGAACCCGGCAATGTCACTTCCTTCTGCAGGCCGTGAAGCCGCGAGGATTGCAGGAGAAACGCCTCGAGTCGTGCCGTGATGATCTGGGGGAACCTCGTACCGTCGCTTTCAATGGCCAGGAAAGGAAGTTCATCGATGCGGCCTTCGAGCCGGCGGACCAGGTCGTTGCGAACACCCGTCGCACGTTTTCCTGCCATGTTCATCTCCCTGGTCAGTATCGCCTCCGCCAGTCGGTTCGGCATGCATCCAAAAGGCCCGATGGCGATAACCCCACAGTAATGATCAACAATTTCGTTGATTGACGAACCGATGGTGAGAATCGCCTCGCCGGCAAGATCGGGCTTCATAAGGTGAATCGTGTGAGCCATAATGTGGTCCACGTCCTCGCACCTGCCGGAACACAGTCCCGAGATTGCCATGATCTTTCGAAAAGTCTTTTCACGGCGTTTCATGTAGGCCGTCCTGATGCGCAGGGCGAGACGTTCTTTCCAGGTGCTCGGAGCCGTGGATACCTTGTTTTCCACGCACCAGCCCGTGTAGTACACCCACTCGGCAAGAGACGCCACTTTGACAGCGAACCCCCGGCGGGCGAGTTCTTCAACGAGATACTGCCGGGAGATGTTGTCATGACGGACA
This sequence comes from Deltaproteobacteria bacterium, assembly GCA_011056825.1. Taxonomy (GTDB): domain Bacteria; phylum Desulfobacterota; class Syntrophia; order Syntrophales; family UBA2210; genus MLS-D. The sequence continues at coordinate 3,478 of DSBH01000179.1, forward strand.
TAAATTTCCCCGGCCAGCAGAATCAACGGCGTATCCGCCAGGGAACGGCGAAGAGGAATTGCTCCCAGATCAAGCACTGTTTTCTCAAGCACCCGTTGCAGCCCGGAGCCATCGCGCCGGTTTTCCATGCCCCTGACAACCTCCTGCCAGGCGGTCTCGAAAACTTTCATGGCCGCTTCGACATCAACCGCGTTTGTGAGCAGGGCGGAATATATTTCTTCGAAAATATCGGCCGCGATAACGCCGTCCCAGAGAGCTTCCGGCAATCCCTTGCCCCCCAGATCGGCATAGCTGTTTTCAGCTGAGGGCGAATAAATCGCCGTGTCCTCGATACGCAATTTTTCCGTCAGCTTTTTCAGAAACTCGGAGTACTGGCCGAACCTGCAGGGTCCTCCCGCCGTGGGCATAAAATAAATAAGCTTTTCTTCATTGTCGGACCGCTCCCGCAGGTAGTGCAGCAATCCTCCCGTTGTCAGCAGCAGGGGAAGACATTCCTTACAGGTGGTGTGGGCGCGGCCCATCTTGAGCACTTCTTCGTCCGGCGGCTCGAGCGCCGTCGACTTGACGCCGAAACCGCGGAAAATAGCCGCCCCCGCCTCGGACGTGAACCGGCCCATAGAAGGAAAGAGCAGGTGAATACGCTTGTCGTCAAGGGGCAGCTCCGCTCCCCTTGAATCAGCATACACATAACGCCCGTCGCGTGCTGTCACATTCGCGGGCCGGAATTCGACGGGTTTTATGCGGTTGTTCTGTCGTTTTTCCAGTTCCCGGTAACGGGCGACGATATCAAGAAAGGCTTCTATCCGGGTCTCCAGTCCCGCGTCCGCCACGTGGCTGTCCAGCTCGAGCGTGAGGGAAGGCTTTTTACCCATGATATTCCTGAAATATCCGACGAGGAAGGAATCGGGGCCGCAGGAGAAATTGGTGACGTAACAAGCGAAAAGCTGTCTGTGATTCTTCACAAGGCGGGCGGCCTTGAGAATCCGCCGTCCCGACGACCAGTACATGTCTCTGTCGTCTGCCGTGTCCTCAAGCAGGTCGAGGCTGAACAGGGGCACGACCGATATTCCCCGCGAGGCGAACTTGTTGGGAATGCCCATATTGGCTTCCGTTACAAAGGCGTTGTATGACCGGCCGAAAAGAACGATGGCGATGTCATCGGGATTATCCGCCAGCTTTTCAAGCACCCCCCGCCCCTGCTCATCGATATCACGTGAGACCTTCTGTTGTTCCTCGAGCGCGCCGAAAAAGGCTTCCCGCGCTTTTTTCCGACTGCGTTTCATTGTCTTTCCCAAGGCCGTGAAAACCGGTTCTGCTGATTCGAGACCATTCGAAAAATCTATCACCGGACTGAGAATCCTGTCGTTTCGCTTCAGTTCCCGAAGCACTTCGTGATCCTTGAAGGCGGACGCCAGGTAATAAGGTTCTCCCTGGCAGAGGGGGCAGGTAATGCTCGTGCCCGTGACGCCCGGCACGTAATCTCCTTTGAACTGCGGAAGAAAAAGGTAATCGGGACGCCGTTCGAGCAGGTCTTGAAAAAATCCGTGAGCGATCTCCGCGGGATAGCAAAACGGCGCGTTTTTTCGATCCATTCCTTCCTGGAGCGGTTGTTCCGCCAGCACAACCCGGAATCCAAGCCGCTCGAAGAACCCCCGGTAAAGCGGGAAATAACTGTTTACCAGAAAGGATTTGTTGATTCCCACCGTTGGACCGTCGTCGGCGCCATCCGGCCCGCCGTCACCGCCGAAAACCGCGTTCTCGTAGTGGAGGGCGAGATTATAATGTTTCACATCGACTTCGACGCGGCGGCGAAGATTATACCACCTGTTGCAGGCCCCGCCGAAGGGATAGGTTTTTCCGTTGATCCTGATGCGGGCGATCTCGCACTTCCTGTCGCACCCGTCCTTGTCTCCCTTACAGATGAACGGCTTGCCGTACTCGATCTCGCGATCGCGAAGCGCCTTCAAGAGGAATGACTGTCGTTCCATCAGTCCAAGCGACAGGCGGCGTTTTACCTCCAGTGCCACCCCGAACGCGCCGATCAGCCCCGGATCAGGCGGAACCACAATGGACTTTCCCGTCAGTGCCGCCATGGCCATGGGCACGGCGCGGTTGTAGCAAACACCGCCCTGCATGAAAACCTTGTTCCCCGCCGGGCGGTTGCCCCGTACCCGGTTGTTGTAATTCATACAGATGGAATACACGAGGCCGGCCACAATGTCGTCCCTGCCGATACCCTCGCTTGCCGCGTTCTTGATGTCGCTGCTGATGAAGGCGGCGCACTGGTCGTTGAAGTTGGGAGGTGAGTTCCCCTGCAGGGCGATGTCGGCGATCTCCTCCATTGGGACACCCAGCGTCTCCCAGGCCGCTTCTTCCAGGAAGGAACCGGTTCCGGCGCTGCACGCCTCGTTCATGGCGTAATCGGAGGGAACGCCGTTGGTCAGCGACGTGTACTTGGCGTCCTGCCCGCCGATTTCGAATATGGTATCCACATCGACGTCGTAATAGAGGGCCCCCGTGGCGTGGGCGATAATCTCGTTGATAACCCCGTCGGTCATGGCGTGAAGGCCGGCGATCTGCCGTCCCGAACCGGTGACGCCCAGGCCGGTGATGCTGATCTCGTCGGCCGTCGAGCCAAGCTGATCGACCAGCGCGGCGTAACATCTGCGGGACGCCCTGACGGGATCTCCCTCCGTACGAAGATAGACCGACGCCAGGGTCGAATCATCCGCCACGCGGAGCAAAATCGCCTTGGTCGTCGTGGATCCCACGTCAAGTCCGACAATGCACTCGTCTCCCGGACGCGCCTCCCCGCCGGCGGTTTTCTTGAATTCAACCATGTGCTCCGCGTCGCGGAGCGGTTTCAAACGGAAAAAGAGACTTTCCCCCTTTTTGAGGACCCGGTCCACGCCGGGGAAAGAAGCTGTTTCATGTTCGAAGGCCCAGAGAGCGGCTCCCAGCGCCTCGAAGTAGGGCGCTTCTTCGGGAATGACCAGCCCGCTTATGTCCTCCCGGAGCGCTTCGATCATCACGTCGTTCTGCGCGCATCCCCCGATGATCATGATGTTTTTTTTCGGCACCTGTTTAATGATCTCAAGCACCTTGCCGGCCATCATGCGGCAGAGTCCCGCCACGACGCGCCCTTTCGGGACGCCCTTGTTCAGGGCATGCGTGCAGTCGCTTTTGCAAAACACGCTGCATCGACCTGAAACGCGGTACGGTTCTTCCCGGGCGCCGAGGGCAAGCGCTTCCTCCATGGACAGCCCCATCCTGCGTATCTGCTGCAGGAAAAATTCCCCTGTTCCCGACGCGCACTTGTTACCCGACTGGATCGACGCGATTTTTCCATCCCGGCTCAGCACATAGACAATAAATGTCTCGCCGCCGGCGCTGACCACCGCGTTTATCTTTTCGCCCACGCCGTTGACGTGTCGAAGAGCGCGTTCCATGGCCTCCGGTTCGGAAAGAGATGTCAGGTTCACGAAATGCCGAAAGGTTCTTCCGGTAACGGCGATCCGGTCAAAACGATCCGGTTCCAGCTCCGCCAGCCTTTCCAGAAAAAGATCGGACGGATTACCGTGGTGCAGTTCGGTCAACACCCGGGAAATCGACGGACGGCCGCCGCCGTCTCCGTCGAGCTCAACCATAGAGAGCGTCGACGCACCGATAGATATACCCAATGTCGTCATGAAAGTATCACCCGGTATTTTCACCGAAGCGGGAAACAAAAGGTCTGTGCCGGTTGGGGCCTCGGAACCGGGAAAACAAGCCGGTTTTCGTCAGGCCATAAGGCGCTTTCGGTGTGCAGCGAAGTATAAGAAAGCCTTCGGCCGCTGTCAAGAAGAAGCTGGTTTCCACAATCCGCGATTGGATTTCTGGAAAGCACATTATCGAGTCTTCGGTATGCCAAGTTGAACTATATAACAGAGATAGTACAGACATTTGCCCTTCGACGGGGCCCAGGAGAGTTCGTGTCGACATACGGGCAAGCGACCATGAAAACGTTCATCCTTCGACATAGCTCAGGACAGGCCTTGTCGAAGGATAGACCGGGGAAGAAGAAGCCAGACACTATCGTTTCCCCTTCCCTGGAGGGAAGATCTTCAAATCATTTTCCCCTCCCCTGGAGGGAGG
>DSBH01000149.1 GCA_011056825.1 Deltaproteobacteria bacterium
AGGTCCGCCTTGCAGAGAAGCACCGCCCTGTCGACCAGAGACGAGAGACGAGGATTGATTTTTTCTGTAATATAAGCCGCGAGTTCCCGGAAGCGCATGACCTTTTCGTAGGATGTTCCCATGAGACTGTGAAAAACCACGTTCTTGAGGGCTTCCAGTCCCTGCTCAAGCGGTTTGTTCCGGTCTTCTTCGAAGAAAAATCTCGCGTCGGTAAGACGGGCCCGAAGTACCTTTTCATTCCCGGCGGCCACGACGGCCGGGTTCCGCGGTTCGGTGTTGTTGACGGTTATGAAGTGCGGGAGCAGCTTGCCTTCGTCGTCGACGACGGCGAAATACTTCTGGTGTTTCATCATCGAAGTAACAAGCACTTCCCGTGGAAGATCGAGAAAGGCGCGATCGAAACGACCACAGATGACAGAGGGATATTCCACGAGACAGGCGACTTCTTCCAGGAGGTCGGTGTTGTCCAGTACCCGTCCTCCAACGGACTCGGCCGCTTTCGCCGCTTCCCGATGGATAATAAGCCTGCGCTCCTCCGGATCCACGATGACGAAGCGTTCCCTGGTTTCACGCAGGTACTCCTCCAGCGATGCCGCCTCGAACTCGCCGGGACTCATGAAGCGGTGTCCCCTGCTTGACGTGCCGCTTTCGATGTTGCCGATGCGGAAAGAAACGGGTTCTCCGCCGAAAACGGCGAGTATCCAGTGAATAGGACGGACGAACCGTATATCCAGGTCCATCCAGCGCATGGATTTCTGAAAAGGAATGGACAGAATGAAGCCGGGCAGAAAGGACGCCAGGATGGAGGTGGTTGCCTCGCCGGTGATGTTTTTACGGGCCGCCAGGTATTCGCCCTTGTCGGTGACGACGCGTTCGAGTTGCGAGACATCCAGGCCCTGCCCCCGGGCAAAGCCCGCAGCGGCCTTTGTCGGGTTCCCGGATTCATCGAAAGCAACCCGGACGGCGGGTCCGAGCTTTTCCTCGACGCGGTTTTCCTGGCGTTCGGCGACATCGGCTACGGCAGTAAAAATACGCCGTGGCGTGGCCATGACCTTTACGTCGCCGTGAAGGATATGAAGTCGCGAGAGTTCCCGCGGCAATACTTCTTCTATATGGCGGATCGTTTTCGGCAGAAAGGCCGCCGGAATTTCCTCGGTTCCTATTTCAAGCAGCAGTTCTTTGCCCATGGATCGTCCTTGTATCGTTTTTGATAAACAGGTTGCGTGCCGGGGTTCCGGGCGCGGCCTGACGTTTTCAGGGAGTGTCCCGACGTCCTCCCAGGGGATGTCCCAAGTCGATTCGCTGTTTCACGTAGGCCTCGGCCGCCAGACGCGCCAGGTTGCGGACGCGCCCGATATAGCCCGTTCTTTCGGTGACGCTGATGGCGCCCCTGGCGTCAAGAATGTTGAACACGTGGGAACACTTGAGGCAGTAGTCATAGGCGGGGAGCACCAGTTTCCGGTTGATCGTGCTGATCGATTCGGCCTCGTACATATCGAAGAGCTTTCTCAACATATCCGTGTCGGCGCATTCAAAGTTGTAGGTGGAAAATTCCACCTCGCCGCGGTGATGCACGTCGCCGTACGTGATGCCGTGTCCCCACTGAAGATTGTAGACGTTGTCCACGTCCTGGAGATACATGGCGATTCGCTCGATGCCGTACGTGATTTCCACGCAGACCGGGTTCAGGTCGATGCCGCCGACTTGCTGAAAATACGTGAACTGGGTGATTTCCATGCCGTCGAGCCACACTTCCCATCCCAGTCCCCAGGCGCCCAATGTGGGCGATTCCCAGTCGTCTTCAACGAAACGGATATCGTGATCCAGGGGATCAATACCGAAACTTTTGAGTGAATCCAGGTAAATATCCTGAATGGCAAGGGGCGACGGTTTCATGATCACCTGGTACTGGTAGTAGTGCTGAAGCCGGTTCGGGTTTTCTCCGTACCGTCCGTCGGTCGGCCTGCGGGACGGTTCCACGTAGGCGACATTCCAGGGTTCCGGTCCCAAGGACCTGAGAAACGTGGCGGGATTGAAGGTTCCCGCTCCCACTTCAATGTCGTAGGGCTGCTGAATGATACAGCCGCGGGCGGCCCAGTAGTTGTTGAGGGCCGCGATGAGTTCCTGGAATGTCACATCATTCTCCTTTATCTGCAAACACAGGTCTGCGAAACGCCTGCGGAAACTATCACCGGCCGAAAAAGCTGTCAAGGCAAAAGGTTGTGCCGGTTGGGATGAGCGTCGTTTAAACGGTAACCGTCGATTCGCTTCATCGAGTTGACATGAACGGGTTCGATGGGGTAATGCAGCAACGTGTGAGGGAATATATGCAATCGCCCGTGACGATTCTACACCTGGAAGACGATGCCGACGACGCGGAACGTGTGGTCAGGGAAATCCGTTCCGGCGGCCTGGACGCGAAGATCGATCGCGTCACAGACGAGGATGACTTTCTGAACGCCCTTGAACGGGGCGGGTACGATGTCATCCTGGCGTGCTATCGTCTTCCGTCGTATGACGGCCTGGCGGCGCTCGAGGCGGCCAGGGGAAAATATCCTTACATCCCGTTTATTTTCGTGTCCGGCGCCGTGGGCGAGGAAAAAGCCGTGGAGGCACTGAAAAGAGGCGCTACGGACTATATAATGAAAGAGCGCCTGTCCCGGCTGGTTCCCGAGATTCAGCGTGCCATGAAGGAAAGTAAAACGGATTCGGATCGCGGGAAGGCGGAGAAACAGCGGGAAGAAGCGCTTGAGGCGCTGCGGCAGAGCGAGGAGCGATACCGCACGATACTCGATTCAATCCCGGAATCCTATTACGAGCTGGACCTGGAGGGGAATCTCACGTTTTTCAATCTCACCGTCATGATGGACCTGGGCTATTCCGATGAGGAACTTCGGGGCATGAATTTCAGACGGTACGTGGTGGAGCGTGACTGGAATAAAGTCATGGAAACATTCGGCCGCGTGTACAGAACAGGAAAGCCGGTCATGGGATCCGACTGGGACCTGGTAACCCGTGATGGAAGAATTCTGCCCGTTGATACGTCCATTTCCCTCATACGGAACGCCGCGGGCGCCCCCGCCGGGTTCAGGGGCGTTGTCCGTGACGTCACCGAGCGAAAACGGCTCGAAGCGGAACGGCTTCGAATGCTGGAGGCCCTGCGGGAAAGCGAGGAGAATTTCCGCCGATCCCTGGATGATTCGCCCTTCGGTGTGCGGGTGGTATCGCCGGAAGAAGAAACGATCTATGTCAACCGGGTGCTCCTGGAAATGTTTGAGTGTAAAAGTGCAGCGGACGTGGACACCACGTTGATCATAAGCCGGTATACCGAAAAGAGTCGGAAAGAATACCGGGCCCGGATGGCAAAACGGCGTTCGGGTGGCGGCGAACCGGATGAATATGAAATTGAAATCACGGCCCGGGACGGGACGCCACGCTATTTCAGGGTCTGGAGAAAAAACATCCTCTGGAACGGCCGCGAACACTACCAGGTTATCTATCTCGATACGACCCGGCGGCGGCGCGCTGAACTGGAGCGTGAAGCCGCCCTCGCGGAACTTCGGGAGTCACGGGGTGAACTCGAAGGGATCATCGAATTTCTTCCCGACGCGGTCCTGGTCGTGGACCGGGACGGTCGGGTGATCGCCTGGAACCGTGCCATGGAGATCATGACAGGAGTCAGGGCCGAGGATATGACAGGCAGGAGTGACTACGACTACGCGGTCCCTTTTTTCGGCAGTCAAGCGCCCATGCTTGCAGACGCGGCGCTCCATTCAGAACTGGAAGATAAAACGTTCTATTCTGCGATTCAAAGGAGAGGCGACATTCTCTATGGAGAGGCCAGCACTGATGAATTGCCTTCGGGGGCCGTTCATTTATCCGCTACCGCGTCGGTCCTGCGGGACACGAAAGGAATTCCCATCGGCGCCATAGAATTAATACGCGATGAAACGGAACGGCGGAACCTGGAAGCCCGGGTGCAGCAGGCGGAGAAGCTTACTTCCCTGAGCCGGATATCGGCCGGTGTGGCCCACGAAATACTGAATCCCGTCGGCATCATTTCGCTTGAATTGCAGCTTATCAAGAGTATGAAGGAGGCGCCTTCCCCGGTGATCGGTGAAATAGACGTCTGCATGGAACAGGTGCGGCGTATTGTCGAGATCGCAGAGAATCTTAAACAGTTTTCAAAAACGTCCCGCGACGAAATGGCGGCCGAAAATATCAATGATGTCATCGCCCGGATTTTGAAGATGTACGCCATGCAGTTGAATATCGAAAATGTTGAAACAGACGTCCGCTATGATTCATCACTTCCCCCCGTCCTCATGGACCGAAAGAAAATCGAACAGGTGTTTGTGAATCTCCTGTCCAACGCCATGGAAGCCATGGAAAACAATGATAAAAAAATTATCAGAGTGGAAACGAAGAATGTAATGGAAAGCTCCGGCGGACGCGCGAAGATCGTTATCTCTGATGCGGGGACAGGCATTGTCGAGAAGAATCTCGGCCGGATATTTGACCCCTTTTACACTACCAGAGATCAGGGAAAGGGGACGGGCATGGGGCTCTCCATTTCCCACGGCATCATTCGCCAGCACGGTGGCGAAATTTGGGCGGAGAATAACGAGTGGGGAGGCGCCACTTTTATTATCGAGATTCCCCTTGGAGGACAACAGGGTAAAACGACGGAATAAGTGTTTCGGTTCCGATTCGCCGGATGGTCGCGTCGGCGAGTTTCAGATGGCATGGCGAACCGGCCGTCCAATAACTGACGACAATTTTTCTACGGCGCGCGAGACTTCTTTCGCCTGTCTTGTTGATTCCTCGGCCGCCATTGCGGCTTCCCGCGCTCCCTCCGTGTTTGCCCGGGCCGATTCGGTTATATGTTGAATCGATTGAGCTATCCGGTCCAGACTCTGCTTCTGCTTATGAGCAAGTTCCGCGGCTTTCTCGGTATAGGTTCCTATGGGTGCGGTCGCCGTGGCATAATCAGAAAATTTTTTCATGCTGATTCCCACGTGAGTATTTCCGTCGTCGATGACGCGTATAGTTCCGTCGATGAGTGAGAGAGTATTTCTCGTAGCCTCGGTCGAGCGTGATCCCAGTGAGCGAACTTCCTCGGATACAACAGTGAATCCGGTTCCTGCTTCACCGGCGCGGGCGGCTTCGACGGAAGCGTACAGGGCCAGCAGATTTGTCTGAAAAGAAATTTTCTCGATGCTTTGTACGATTGCCCCCGTTTCTTCGTTTGTTTTTCTGATTTCTTTCATCGCTTTTTTCGTATCCCTGAGGTTGTTGAAAGCGGTCATTCCCACGTTCAGCATTCCGCCGCTCATGTTCGTCAATGCTTCTATCTGCTCGTTGTATTCCCCTATATGGCCGGTGAGGTCCTGGATCAACGAGGATATTTCATCTACGGCCGTTGCCTGCAGGGAAGCTCGGTCCGCCAGGTCCTCGCCTGTGGTGGCGATTTGCCCCGCCGCCTCGGCCAACTGGCCTGATGTTTCCGTAAGGCTCGTCACGGTTTGTTGAATGGGCGACGTGATGTACCGTGCGAAGAAAAGACCCAGAATTATCGCTGCGGCGATGCCCAGTGCCGTTCCCGCCAGGGCCGCCATGTTCAGCCGCACGGCACTGGTGGAGGCTTCACTGCGGACTGTCCCGGCCAGCCGGGTGTAGGCGGCGGACAAGTCGCCCAGACGTGTATCTATATTTTCGAACAGCGGATTCAGTGTTTCGGTCATAAGAAGAGCCGCCTCCTCCGTATTTCCTTCGGCGGTATGACGAATGAATCGGTCATGATCATTCTTCCACGCATTCCATGCTTTTTCGATTTTTTCCAGGGTCGTGTCTGTTTCCTCCGTTCCCGGCAGCGCGGCGCAGAAACCGAAACTTTCTTCAAATTGCCTGCCGGCATTTTCCAGATCCCTCACCACGCGCTCGCGATCGTCGGCGGCTGCGGTTCTTTCAGGAACCATAAGCACCCGGGTCATGTGGCCGACCGTTGCCGCGGCTTCGGCCATGACGCCGACATGCCGAACGGCCTGAAAGTGTACATCCGAGACGGCGTCGAGTTTTCCTGTCAGGTTTGATATGCCGAAGAATCCCAGGCAGCCCCCGGCGAGAAGCATCAGAGCCATTAATCCGAAACCGCCTGCCAGTTTAAAGCCGAGAGTCGCTCTCTTCATGGTTGCACCTCCTCACGTCCCGTCAGGAGACCGGACGTTTGGCCGGTGCCCGGCGAATAATCGCCATCATGTTCCTTCGTGCCGTTCCCGTTGACGAGATGAACCAGGTCCGCGAGGAACTGCTGCATTGATTGCGACTGGGCAGCCATTTCTTCAGCCGCGGCTGCAGATTCTTCAGCCGCGGCCGCATCCGCCTGTACGACGTTATTTATGTCGCCCAGAGTTTTGTGCATGCTATCGATTTTGCGTCCCTGTTCATCCGCGAGATCGACGACGCGGTCGAGAACGGTAACGAAATTTTCGGCAGTCTGGTGGTATTCGTCAAATTTTTCAGAGCTTGATTTCACCAGTCCTGATCCCTTGGATATGGCCGCCGCTGTTCCTTCGATGAGAGAGGACGTGTTTTTGCCGGCCTCGGCGGACTGGATGGCGAGGACCCGGACCTCATCGGCGACGACGGCGAACCCTGCACCGGCATCACCCGCCCGGACGGCCTCGATGGACGCGTTCAGCGCCAGGAGATTTGTCTGAAAAGCTATTGATTCTATCGTTTTGAGCACTTCCGAGGTATCTGAGCTCGATTGCTCGATATGCTCCATTATTGTTTCGGTATCATGTATGGAGTTTTTAACAACTTGAAGAATATCGTGGACTTCGTGGGTTTTCGAGGCCAGGTCCCGTATCTGGTTCTCGTGCAGTCGGCTGCCGGCGGTCAGCTCTTCGATAACGGATGAAGAATCTTCAACCGATTCAGCCTGTCGCGTTGTTCCTTCTGCCAGGCGATTGCTTACATCAGCAATCCGCGACGCGGCGGCGGCGAATCGTCTCGACGTTTCCTTGAGCGTATCGACAACCGCGTTGATGGGAATGGTGACTGATCGAATAAAAAAGAGCCCCAGGCCAAGTGCTGTAATGATTCCCAGAATCGTTCCCGCGAGAGCGACGGTCTTCAACCGGTTGGACCGTGAAAATCCCCGGGTGTGAACATCATCCGCCATCAAAGTGATCGATTCGAACAGGTCATCCGCGGCATGGTCGACGGCGCGGCCCGATGATTCAAGAGAACTGTCGGTGAGCGAAAGCGCCGACTGGCGGTCGCCCCGGCGGATTTCCGTGATGAATTCGTCGTGATTCTCGCGCCAGGATTCCCATGCTGTTTTCAAATTATTCCTGAGGGCGTTATTTTGAGACCCCGTTGAGAGAGATTCGTATTCTTCCCATATTCCATCGGTTCTGTTCCAGGCCGCCTCGAGATTTTGCAGCAACTCATCCCTGGTGGATCGATCTTCTTCTGCATGGGGAGCCAGAAGCGACTGTTCGATTGCGGCAATTCGCTGTCGGGATTCACGAAGTTCGTTCAGACGGGCGATGTCGGGAATG
>DSBH01000130.1 GCA_011056825.1 Deltaproteobacteria bacterium
CGTATATCCGGGCAGTATCGTGTCGACCTCTTCTTTGGCCCTGCGCAGAAGAACCTGTTTCAACCGGCCGATACGGTCGATGACGCCGTTAATTTCATCGCGCAGATACAACCGAAGGTCCAGCGCGATCTGGTCGTTCCTGCTGCGGCCCGTGTGAAGCTTTTCCCCGGCATGGCCTATGCGGCTTATCAAGGCGGCCTCAATCGCCATGTGGATGTCTTCCTGTCCGGAATCGAAAACGAAGACGCCCTGCTCCATTTCGTCTTGAATGGCCCTGAGTCCGGAAACGATCGACGAGCACTCGTCGTCGGTGATAACACCCTGCCGCGCCAGCATCGTGGCATGAGCGATGCTTCCCTTGATATCATACCGGTACAGACGCCGATCGAAGTGAATCGACGCCGTAAATTCTTCGACCCGGGCATCGGTTTCTTCCGTGAATCGCCCGCTCCAGAGTTTCGTACCCGTCATAATCCCGATCCGTTCATGTGCTTGTAAAAGACAGCGCGGCAGACCGTCCTCATCACCGCTTGTCCCGGTTAAGCGCCCTGATTCTCATTCTAAGGGCATTAAGCCTGATGAAACCCGTGGCTTCCTTCTGATCGTAGACCTCGTCCTCCCCGAAGGTGGCAAACTGTTCGCTGTAAAGCGAATAGGGCGATTTCAGGCCGACGGGGTCGCAGTTCCCCTTATATAATCTCATGCGGACCGTGCCTGTCACGTTTTTCTGGGATTCATCCACGAGGGTCTGCAACAGTTCACGCTCCGGCGCGTACCAGAACCCATTGTACACGAGCTGTGCGTATTTCGGAGCGATCGAATCCCTGATCTGCATCACTTCCCGGTCCATGGTGACGGACTCCATGGCCCGGTGAGCCCTCCAGAGAACTGTTCCGCCTGGCGTCTCGTACACGCCCCGGGATTTCATTCCAACGAAGCGGTTCTCCACCATGTCGACCCGTCCGACACCGTTGGCGCCGGCGATACGATTCATTTTGTCGAGAAGTTCCGCGGGGCTGAGTTTCTCGCCGTCCAGCGCCACGGGATTTCCCTCATTGAAATCGATCTCCACGTATGTGGGCGTGTCGGGGGCTTTCATCGGCGACTCGGTAAGAACGAAAATGTCCTCGGGAGGTTCGGCCCAAAGATCTTCCAAAATGCCGCCCTCGTGGGAAATATGCAACAGGTTCCGGTCTTCGCTGTACGGTTTTTTCTTCGTGATGTTAACGGGAATGTTGTGTTTGGCCGCGTAATCGATCATGGCCTCCCGTGAACGGAGCGTCCACCGGTCGTCCTTCCAGGGCGAGATAATGTGTATAGTTGGATTCAGTGCCAGGTAGGTCATCTCGAACCTGACCTGGTCGTTCCCCTTGCCGGTGGCCCCGTGACAGACGGCATCGGCTCCCTCCGACGCGGCGATTTCAATTTGTCGTTTCGCGATAAGTGGACGGGCCAGCGAGGTCCCTAAAAGATAGGTCCCTTCGTAAATGGCGTTTGCCCTGAGCGCCGGGAAAACAAAATCTCGAACGAATTCTTCTTTCAGGTCTTCGATATATACAGTGCTTGCCCCCGTATCGACGGCCTTTTTTTCCAGCCCTTCCAGTTCTTCTTTCTGACCGACATCGGCGGCGAAAGCAACGACTTCACATCCGAACACATCAATAAGCCACCGCACGATGACCGACGTGTCGAGACCACCCGAATAGGCAAGTACTACCTTTTTGACTTCCTGTTTCACGTATTTTTTCCTCCTCCCAGAAGCATCTCCAGAATCGCCTTCTGGACATGCAGGCGATTTTCAGCCTGCTCCGTCACGACGGAACGGTCGCCGTCGATAACGTCATCCGTTATTTCTTCGCCGCGATGAGCGGGCAGACAGTGCATGACAATAGCGTCGGAACCGGCCTCCTGAAGCAGGTCCCTGTTAACCTGGTACGGCCGAAATATCCCGGATCGTTCTTCTTGTTCATCTTCCATTCCCATACTGGCCCATACATCAGTATATACCACCGAGGCGCCGCGAACCGCGTCGGCCGGCGATCGGTGCAACTCCACGCCGAGAGCGGCTTCTTTCTTCGCCCGCTCCAGGATGAATGCGTCCGGATCATAGCCCTCGGGACAGGCGAGCGTCAGCCGGAAAGGCAGCATCGCCGCCGCGTTGATCCATGAATTGGCCACGTTGTTTCCGTCGCCGATATAGGCGACGGTTACTCCTTCGTATGAACCGAACCGTTCTTCGATGGTGAAAAGATCGCTGGCGATCTGGCAGGGATGGAGCAGGTCCGTAAGCCCATTTATGACGGGAACCGATGCGTGCCCGGCGAATTCCTCAATAATCTCCTGCTCGAAAGTGCGGATCATGACAGCGTCCAGGTAGCGGGATATGACCTGCGCCGTATCGGCGATGGATTCACCCCGCCCCAGCTGAATGTCCCGGCGGCTGAGAAATATGGCCAGACCACCGAGCTGAAACATGCCCACTTCAAAGGACAGCCTGGTTCTTGTTGAAGACTTGTCAAAAATCATTCCCAGCGTTTTACCCGTGAGGGAACGATGATCCTTCCCTTCGCGGCACAGTCTCTTCAGGGCGCCGGCGCGATTCATTATCTCATCGAAATCACTTTTCTTCAAACCGTAAAGCGTTAAAAAATCCTGTTTCATATCTCCCCCATGCAGTTGCCGAGAATGTCCATCGCCCTGTCCACGTCGGCCTTATTAATAATAAGCGGTGGAACAAACCTGAGAACCCGATCCGCGGTGCAGTTCATCAAAAGTCCTTGTTTGAAAGCACACTGTACAACCGGCGCGCCTTCGCGGTAAAGCTCCACGCCGATCATCAGCCCGCGCCCCCGTACTTCCTTAACAACCGGGTACGCCTCGGCAAACGAGCGAAGCCGGTCCATAAAATAGGACCCGACGGCGCGCACGTTCTCGAGTATGCCGTCGTTCAGAATCGTTTCGACCGTGGCGATCGCCGCCGACATGGCCAGTGGGTTGCCGCCGAACGTGGAAGCATGGCTTCCCGGTTTGAAGGCCACCGCGACCCGGTCCGTGGCGAGCAGCGCTCCCGCGGGAAACCCGTTTCCCAGCGCCTTGGCCAGCGTCATGATATCGGGCGCAACGCCGCTCTCTTCGTAAGCGAAAAGAGTCCCCGTACGCCCCATACCGGTCTGCACCTCATCATAAATAAGAAGGAGGCCGTGTCGATCACAGAAATCACGGACTCCCCGCAGATAGTCGGCACCCGGAACGCGAATGCCCCCTTCGCCCTGAATGGGTTCGATCATGACGGCACAGGTATTCTCGGATACCGCCTTTTCCAGTGCATCGAGATCATTGAAGGGAACGTGACGGAATCCCGGAAGCAGCGGATTAAAACCGGCCTGATGCTTTGCCTGCCCCGTGGCGGTCATCGTGGCCATGGTCCTGCCGTGAAATGATTCATCCATGGCTATAATTTCAAATCGTGACTCCCCGCCTTTGTCGTGAAAGTAGCGGCGGGCCAGCTTGATGGCTCCCTCGTTGGCTTCGGCTCCACTGTTACAGAAAAAAACCTTATCGGCAAAGGAGTGCTCCACCAGGAGCTGTGCCAGTCGCACCTGCGGTTCAATGAAGAACAGGTTGGAAACATGCATCAATGTCTCCGCCTGCCGCGCAACGGCTTCCGCCACCCGGGGATGGGCGTGGCCGAGATTACACACAGCGATTCCTCCCAGGAAATCCAGATACTCTTTTCCGTCCAAGTCCCAGACGCGGGCGCCCCGGCCGCGAACGAGCACCGCCGGAAACCGGGTGTACGTATCCATTATGTATCGCCTGCCGCGTTCCATGCACTCTTTTGAATCCATACTTTGTCACTCCTGGAGCCGGTCCGTTATTCCCTGACGACTTCCGTTCCGATGCCCCGATCAGTAAATATTTCCAGGAGGACGGCGTGGCTCAGCCTGCCGTCCACGATGTGAGCCTTCCCGACGTCACCCCTGAGAGCCTTCAGACAGCATTTTATCTTCGGGTACATGCCGCCGGTGATGACATTCCTTCCGATGAGATCTTCGGCTTCGTCGCTTTTCAGGGTGGCTATCAACTCTCCCTGCTCGTCGAGAACGCCGGGTACATCCGTGAGCAGGACCAGTTTTTCCGCCTTGAGGGCGGCGGCCACTTCACCTGCCACCACGTCGGCATTGATGTTGTAAGTCTCACCGTCATTTCCCACGCCGGTCGGTGCGATTACCGGAATATGACCGCTTCCGACAAGGGACAGGATCAGGTCGGCGTCGATTTCCGTCACCCTGCCGACCAGGCCGATATCGATTATCTCCGGCGGTGAATCCACGGCTTTCTCGTCACTGAGATAATATTTTTCCGCCCGGATCAAGTTGCCGTCTTTACCGCTGAGCCCCACGGCCTTGCCGCCGTTGTGATTAATAAAACCCACTATTTCCTTATTCACTTTTCCGGCGAGGACCATCTCGACAATATCCATGGTTTCCTGGTCCGTGACCCGCATGCCGTTTATAAACTTCGAAACGATTCCCAGTTTTTCCAGGATAGTGCCTATCTGGGGTCCGCCGCCGTGAACAATCACCGGGCTGAGGCCGATGAACTTCAGCATGACCACGTCCAGGGCAAATTGCCGCTTCAGGTCTTCGTCTACCATGGCGTGGCCACCGTACTTGATGACGACAATTTTCCCGTAAAAACGGCGGATATAAGGCAGCACCTCGAGCAGAATGCGCGCCTTTTCCAATGGTTCCCTGAATTCTTCCTTTTCCACGGTGAACATTCTCCTTGTATAAACAGGAATGACAGACGTTACAGGACGTAGCGGCTCAAGTCCTCGTCCTCGATAATATCGTTCAGTTTCTCCTGCACGTATTCCGCGCCGATACGGACTGTTTTTTCCGCAAGATCGGGAGCATCAAAGGAAATCTCGTCAAGAAGCGTTTCCATGATGGTGTAAAGTCGTCGCGCGCCGATGTTTTCAGTCCGTTCGTTGACGAGAGCCGCCACTTCCGCTATTTCGGCGATGGCTTCCTCTTCGAAGACAATACCAAGCTCTTCCGTGGCGAGCATTTCCACGTATTGCTTTACCAATGCATTACGGGGTTCCGTGAGTATCCGGATGAAATCGTCCCGGTCCAGCGAATCGAGTTCAACCCGGATCGGGAAGCGCCCCTGCAGTTCCGGTATCAGGTCCGAGGGCTTGGTAAAACTGAAGGCGCCGGCGGCAATGAACAGGATGTGATCCGTTCTGACCATGCCGTATTTCGTGCTCACCGTAGATCCTTCGACGATAGGCAGCAGGTCGCGCTGAACACCTTCCCGTGAAACGTCGGGACCCTGGCTTGAATCGCCTCCCACGATCTTGTCGATTTCATCGAGAAATATTATGCCCGACTGCTCGACCCGTTCAACGGCAGTCCTGGTGACGGACTCCATGTCCACTAGTTTCTGCGCTTCCTCTTCGGCCAGGATCTGAAGAGCTTCCGATACCGTGGCTTTTCTTGTTTTCTTCTTTTGCGGGAAGAGATTGCCGAACATCTCCTTCATGTTGAACCCCAGGTCTTCGACGCCGGAAGACGAAAATACTTCGATCATGGGACCGGTCCTGCCTTCCCGAACCTCGATATCGACGACCCGATCATCCAGACTTCCCTGTCTCAGAAGACGACGCAGTTTTTCCCTGGTCGTTGCCTGCCTCGCGGCGGCTTCGCCGTCAACATCCTGCTCCATGTCTATCAGGCGCCCCTCTTCATCGGGGGACTCTTCGGAAGCATGCTTGCGCGGCAGAAGAATGTCGAGAATCCGTTCCTCGGCGATCTCGAGCGCTTTTACCTTGACGTTTTCCTGTTCCTCCGACTTCACCATGTTCACGGCCAGTTCGACCAGGTCGCGCACCATGGACTCAACATCGCGGCCCACATACCCCACTTCTGTAAATTTCGAGGCTTCAACCTTCAGAAAGGGTGAATTGTCGAGCTTCGCCAGCCTGCGGGCGATTTCAGTCTTCCCCACTCCCGTTGGTCCGATCATAACAATATTTTTCGGCGCGATTTCCTCGCGCAGATCTTCCGGAACCTGCTGTCTTCTCCAGCGGTTCCTGAGGGCTATGGCAACCGCCCTCTTGGCCTTGTGCTGCCCGATGATATACCTGTCCAGCTCCGATACGATTTCCCGTGGCGTTAATTGTGATGAAGTCATGAAATCTCCGTTTTCTCTTGTTTCTCCGGCAATTGTTTTCTCACGAATGAAACCCCCACGGCAACGGGCCCGAGGAGGAATCTCACAAACAGGCTACCGGCGTCTTTACATCCCGCCGCAGGCTTCCGGTCAGGCTCGCCGGAATTCCCACGGTCACTCGAAGGCAAGCTCCTCTATGGTAAACTTGTCGTTCGTATATATACAGAGTTCTGACGCTATCTTCATCGACTCGGCGGCAATGGTAACGGCGTCCAGATCACTGTGGCGCACGAGGGCGCGTGCCGCCGCCTGCGCGTAGGGACCGCCCGACCCTATGGCGAGAATGTTGTCGTCCGATTCAATGACATCCCCGTTACCCGATATGATGAGCGCGTGTTCCCGACTCACGGCTATCATCAGGGCCTCCAGGTGTCGCAGCACGCGGTCCGTCCGCCAGTCCTTCGTAAGCTCGACGGCGGCCCTGAGCAGGTTGCCGTTGTACTGTTCGAGTTTCTGGTCGAAACGCTCAAAAAGTGTAAAGGCGTCGGCGGTCGCACCGGCAAAACCAACGATGACCCTGTCCTGATAAAGTTTTCGGACCTTTTTTGCTCCATGCTTGAGAATGGTGGTATCGAGAGTAACCTGGCCGTCGCCTGCCACGGCGATCCCGTCACCCTGCTTCACCGCCAGAATGGTTGTACCCAGAATCTTCATGTTTTTCACCTTTCTCTGCGTGCCCTGGGGTGGCTCCTGTCGTATACATCAAGCAGTTTCGCCACGCCGAGGGAGGTATATTTCTGCGTCGTGGAAAGGCTCTCGTGCCCCAGCAGTTCCTGTATGGACCGCATGTCCGCTCCCGCGTCCAACAGATGCGTCGCGAAGCTGTGACGCAACGAATGGGGGCTTATCTTCTTCCCTATGCCGGCATTTCTCACGTATTTGTCAACAATCCGCGCAACTGTCCGCGTAGTAAGCCGTCCTCCCGAACCGTTGACGAACAGAGGCCCCTTTTCGTTCCGCCCGTCGGGAAAGCGCTTCCCGAGATACCGAATCAACGCCTCTTCTGCGGGCCTTCCCAGCGGTACGATTCTTTCCTTGTTTCCCTTGCCCCTGATCTTTACGAGCGACGACGCCAGGTGGACATCCTCCACATTAAGAGCTGCCAGTTCCCCCACCCGAATACCGGACGAGTAGAGAACCTCCAGGATCGCCCGGTCCCGGCAGCCGGCCTCGTCGTCTTCGAATCGTTGATCGAGCAGGCCGAAGGCTTCATCAACGGACAGAAACGAAGGAAGATACTTGTCCCTTTTCGGCGTCTGGATCACCTGGGCGGGATTCACGGCTACCGTGCCTTCGCGCATGAGATACTTGAAAAA
>DSBH01000266.1 GCA_011056825.1 Deltaproteobacteria bacterium
GAGTGAGGTAGAAGACGACGTGAGCATAAGCAGGGATGAATGGCGCAAAGAGCGCGGCAGCGTCGTTAAATTCAACGATTCAATGTACAGGAAACTGGTCATGGCTGGTTCGGCGGCAATGATGAGCGAAACTCCGGGTCGGATAAAGTGGCTCACCCGACCGCTGGGATACCATAACCGTTATATTTTCAAAACGCGCCTTGGACTTTCGGAATCTGAAATCAGGCAACTCGAAAAGGAACGGGTGGTAGGATACTGGGACTACCGCGTGGGACAGCGTCCTCCTGTTTATTACAACATCGAGGAAGACGAATTATTTAACTATGGTGGAGAAAGCGATGCCAAGTAAGGAAAAGGTCTATTCACGACACATGCAGAATAAGGAGGCCGCGAAACGGATATCCGAATGGAGCAGCGTCCTTTCAGAAATCCTGACCCCCGAAGGCAAGCCTGAAGCGCTGGCGGACACGGTGGTGCTTGATCTCAGTTACGCCAACTTTACCGGACTCATAGCATCCAGCCTTTTCGCGGAAGCAGGCGCGGAAGTTATCAAAATAGAACCCCCGGAAGGCGACCCGGCCCGCCTCATGACGCCTTACGGCCAGACCGTGAAGGGAACGGGCATCCCCTATATCATGGAAAGCAGGAACAAATACAATATCTGTCTCGATATTCACGATGATGAAGACAAAAACAGGTTGCACGCCCTGGTACAAAAAGCCGATGTGCTCATCGAAACCTTCGAACCGGGATTGCTGGATAACCTGGGTATCGGCTACCGGCAGTTGAAAGAAATCAATCCCTCACTTGTTTATGTGGCTATAACACCTTACGGCCAATATACTGAACACGCGAAAAAACTTGCGTCCATTCCGTGGTCCGACATTACCAGCCAGGCGGAATCGGGAATGGCCGCCCTCGTCGGAGCACTACCGGATGACCCCGAACCTTATAACTGGCCTACCAGGGCTGGATTTCACGCGGCGGGATACGCAAGCGCCGTTTCGGCCGTCTGTTCCGCGCTCATGGCCCTTTTTTTCAAGCGTCGCACGGGAAAAGGCCAGATGGTTGACGTTGCCACGGCTGACTCTTTTTCATCGTGTGTGGGATTTCCACCCACTATCGGCTACGTTTGGGAGAAACCCCGACCCCGCTACGGTACGCTCGACTACGGACTCTGCCCCTACGGTTTTTTCAAATGCAAGGATGGTTACGCCGCGATCGCCTGCTTCAGAGATCAGGATTTCAGGGCCGCTCTCCGTATACTGGGACTGTGGAAAATAGAAGAGGAATGGAAAACACTTCTCGACCGGATCACCGACGACGTTGAAAAAGCAAAAATATTGAACCGCGAAATCGAGCGGGCCATAGCTTCCATGACATTCGATGAAATATTTAAAAAATTCCAGGCATTCAGCATCAAGGCGGCCCGGTCGAAATGGCGGGGAGGAGGCTTACCAGTCACAACTAAAATGCTACGTCCGCGGGAGGTCCTGGAAGTTGATCACTGGAAAGCGAGAAACACCTTTTTCAAGGTAGATGATCAATACTACGGCATATTCCAGGTCCCCATAACGGGCAAAATGTCAAAGACACCGCTGCGGATCAAAAGAATTTCCGCACGTGTTGGTGAAGACACGGATCATGTATTTAAAAAATACGGCATAAAATAGGGGTGTCCATTTTACGGGCCATTTCCCCGCTCCGGAAGACAAGACGGACATGTAGAGTATTCCTCTCATGGAAGGAATTGCCACAAAAGAAAAAATAAGGTATGGGTGCACTTTTCGCGTCCCCGTGATTTCTTTTAAATCCACGGAGAGGCGTTTTTCACATTATCCCCGGAGAGTGAATCAATGAGTGACAGGATAAAGAAGCAGGTAGACCCCGATGAAATCAGACCGGAACTGGCGGAAGTAATCGAACGCCGCAACCTGACCCGCGATGAAGGGCGGCCCGACGCTGTAAAGAAACGCCGTAAGCAGGGACACCGTATGATACGGGAAAACATCGCCGACCTGTTCGACAACGATGATACGATTGAATACGGCGCGTTCACGCTCGCGGCGCAACGCAGCCGGGTTCCCATGAACGACCTCATCCGCAGGACTCCCGGCGACGGGCTCGTCGCCGAGGTGGGATCGGTAAACAGCGACATGTTCGAACCGTCGAAGAGCCGCTGCCTTGCCATCGGCTACGATTATACCGTTCTCGCCGGCACCCAGGGATGGTTTAATCACAAGAAGAAAGACCGCGTGCTCGAGCTTGCCTACGAGTGGAGGCTGCCCCTGGTCCTGTTCGCCGAAGGCGGAGGCGGTCGGCCCGGCGACGTGGACATGATGGAAATTATCGTGGCGGGTCTTGAGTTCAAGTCCTTTTCACATATTGCCAGGCTGAGCGGCCTGGTCCCGGTGGTAGGCGTCGTAACGGGCCGCTGTTTCGCCGGCAACGCCGCGCTGCTGGGCTGTTGCGATGTTATCATTGCCACGAAGGATTCCAACATCGGCATGGCGGGCCCGGCCATGATCGAGGGCGGCGGCCTGGGCGTCTTCGCGCCCGAAGAAATAGGACCGATCGAGGTGCAGACCGCGGACGGTGTTGTAGATGTCGTCGCCGAAGACGACGCCGACGCCGTGGCCAAAACAAAGAAGTATCTGTCGTATTTCCAGGGAGACCTGCCGGACTGGGACTGCGCCGATCAGCGGCTCTTGCGGCATTCGATACCGAAAAGCAGGAGGCGGGCCTATGACGTCAGGAAAGTCATACACCTGCTGGCCGACACCGATTCGGTTCTCGAGTTACGGCGTGAATTCGGAGTGGGCATCGTCACCGCGCTCGTGAGGATCGAGGGAAAGCCTTTCGGCCTGATAGCGAACAACACGCTTCATCTGGCAGGCGCGATAGACTCGGACGGCGCCGACAAAATCGCCCGGTTTGTCCAGTTGTGCGATGCCTTCGATATTCCCATGATCATTCTCATAGACACCCCCGGGTTCATGGTCGGACCCGAAGCGGAGAAAACAGCCCAGGTCCGTCATTTCTGTCGCATCTTCATGAACGCGGTCAATTCCGATATACCTCTGTTCAGCATCGTGTTGCGGCGAGGATATGGTCTCGGGGCAATGGCCATGGCCGGCGGAAGTTTTCAAAACTCTGATTTTATCGTCTCCTGGCCCACGGGTGAATTCGGCGGCATGGGACTTGAAGGCGCCGTACGATTGGGATTCAAGAAGGAACTGGACGCCATCGAGGACCCGGAAAAAAGGCAGAAGCGCTACGAAGAACTCGTGGCGCTTCACTACGAACACGGCAAGGCGCTCAACATGGCGGCCTGTCTCGAGATCGACGATGTTATCGATCCCGTCGACACCCGCCACTGGATCATGCGCGGATTGCGGGCCCAGCCCGAGCTCCCGGTGCGCACCGGCAAGAAACGGCCCCGCGTCGACAGCTGGTAACCCCGGCGATCAGCCTGAGAGGCGTGACGAATCATCAAGATCGCGCCGCGCCGCCAGGAGCCGGTGGACCGCCGTTATGTTTGTGGCAACCGCCATAAACCACACAACGAAAACGAGGGGAACTTCCGAATAACCGGGGAACCATATCGCCGCGAGCGGCGCCGACAGCGACGCGGCGGCGAGGAGCAGTATCCGTTCCGGACGCTGCATGAAACCGACCACGCGGATCGTTCCCAGCGATTCGGCCCGTGCCTTCACGTAACTCACCAGGTAGGACCCCGCCAGCGCCAGGAGCAGACCGTAAAATGTCAGTCCCTGGCGGTAATAAACGAGCAATCCGGCGAATATGAGAAAATCGGCGAGACGATCCGCGCTGGAATCGAGCAGTGCCCCGAATCGGGTGGTCCTGCCTTGAAGGCGGGCAACGGTCCCGTCCAGCGTGTCAAGAAGCCCCGACAGGAGAAGGGCCAGGCCGCCGAGAAAAAAACAGCCGACCGCGAAGAGAAAGAAAACACCCAGGGAAACCAGGAGCGAAAGCAGAGTCAGGGTGTTCGGAGAAAAAGAACTATTCGCCAGCGGTCGGACTGCTTTTCCAATCACTGCATAATATGTTTTTACGACGTATTCTCTCATGCCATCGTTCCAGCCCGTGTCGAAAATCGCCCCGCCCCGCAAATAGTCCCTCCGCCCGTCATCATGGGCGGAAATGACTGTATAGCCGCCATGATGTCACAACTCGTACAAGAAATACGCCATGAACCGAATCTCGTGACCTGCGGCGCGACGGTCCATACGGTGAATCCGTTCATCGTTTCTTTACCAGGAAATAAAGCTGTCCGTATTCTTTCATGTACCCGGCGATGAGGCCCGCTTCGTCGCCGGTTCCCCAGAAGAGATCCACCCGCCCCGGTCCCTTGATGGCGCCTCCCGCGTCCTGATTGAGCACCAGGCGCGAGAAGGGTTTCCAGAATGAGATCTCGCCGGCATCGGAAAAGAACGGGCGCTTCAGGGAAATCAGTGCTATCGCGCCGCGGGGGAAAAAGGCGGGATCGGTGGCTATCGTTCGACCCGCCGTCACGGGCACGCCGAGGGCGCCCCGCGGACCTTCTTCAACGACCCTGAAAAAAATATAGCTCTCATTGTGCGCCAGGAGCGACATCACGTCGTCTCCGCTGGTGGATTGAAGATAATTTTTTATGCCCCGCAGGGACATCTCGGCCAGGGCGAGAACGCCCTTTTGTGCCAGGTGCCGCCCCAGGCTTCGATAGGGGCGGCCGTTCCAGGTATCGTAACTGACCTGGATAGACTCCCCATTCTCAAAAATGATAGTCCCCGATCCCTGAATATGCATGAAAAACAGTTCCACCGGGTCGTCGGTCCAGGCGATTTCCAGCCCGCGTCCTTCGAGGCGTCCTTCAATGTCGATCTCGCTCCTGGTAAAATAGGGAAGCACGTCGCCGTTCTCTACGCGCGCGATGATCCTTTCGTCGGCAAACTTCTCGTGAAACCCGCCAAGGTCGATAATGGTGTGATCATCGGGTGTGCGATAGACGGGATGCCGGTATCGGTCTGTTCTGACTCGCGATCCCCTGAGAACGGGTTCGTAGTACCCGGTGAATAAAACGTTTCCATCCCCGCTCGTTCCCGTGCACTGGTAAAGATCGAATGATCCCATCAGCCGACGGCGCAGGTCGCCCGTGTTTTCCGTCGTCGCGACGATATCGCGCAACAGGAGCAGCGAATCTTTCATTTCCTGCAGGCTGTAGACAGTATTTCCGAATTGAAAAGTGGTATTCTCGGGAAGCCGGCCGTAGTACACGAGACTTCGATCAACAGCAATCAGAAGAGAGTCCCGGTCCATGTCGTCGGAAAAATCGGGCCACCAGCCGGGGTCTACGAGGACGAGGTGTTCCGGCTCGGCTTCCGCGACCGGACGAGGTTTCGGCCCGACGGCGCAACCGGCCGCCAGGACGGCGATCAACGCGAAAATCGCAAGTCCCGCGATGACTCCGGCGTGGCGTGAGACCTTTGCGCGACCCTTTTTCCCGTCATTCCGGACAGCACTTGATAGTACCGGATGACGGCTCGCGTGTCCGTCAGGGTATTCTCCGGCATGACGAAATTGCCGGTTTTGTGAGGTTCTGCAATAAAGGTCTCGGTATTTGTACGTATCTTCCCCCATCCTCATGGTTCAATGATCATCGGAATTTCGTCGCAGTAATCAGGATACTTGGGACACTTCATGCATTCCGTCCAGATCTTTTCGGGAAGTGTCGCGCGGTCGACCTCGATGAATCCCATGCTCTTGAAAAACAGTTCCTGGTTGGTCAGGGTGAAAATGCGATACAGGTCAAGGGTGATGGCTTCGGAAATGCAGGCTTCAACAAGTTTCGTGGCGATTCCTTTGCGCCGGTACTCCGGCGCCACGAAGAGCGACCGCACTTCCGCGAGGTTCTCCCAGAATATGTGCATGGCGCAGACGCCCACGACCGTCTTGCCGTCATTGGGGCAATAGACAAAATAGTCCCGCAGGAAGCCGTACAACTCCATGAGGGACCGGGGAAGCATCTCCCCCCGGCGGGCCGAATCGTTTATCATGCGGTGAATATATTTAACGTCGCTTACTTTTGCTTTACGAAGCATGGGCCGAATCCTTCTGTTATAATAATTGCCTGTCCGGAAGAAGCGGGCACACCGGCCCCGCGCCCTCGAGACCCCGACTCATTTCTTTTCAACAAAAAAAGAACCTCCGGCCTCACCCGGCCGGGACGTCCTGGGATAACCGAAGCATTTCACGCGCGTGTTCCCGCGTTTTTTCCGTAAGCTTGACGCCGCCGAGCATGCGGGCGATTTCTTCTATTCGATCATCGTCGTCGAGTTTTCGCACGCCCGCGCTGGTCCTGTCGTCATTCACGCCTTTCGTCACCAGGAAATGAATCGTCCCGAAGCTCGCGATCTGGGGCAGATGCGTTATGCAGACAACCTGGTGGCGACGAGATATGTCTCTGAGCTTGGAACCCACCACTTGCGCCGCCGCGCCGCCGATGCCGGTGTCAACTTCATCAAAAATGACCGTCTCCGCCGATGAACCGTGAACAAGCACTTTTTTAAGGGCAAGGACAAGTCGCGACAACTCGCCTCCCGAGGCTACGCGGTTCAGTGGTTTCAGAGTCTCACCGGGATTGGCGGAAAAATAAAATTCCACCTCGTCACATCCCTTCTGATGAAGGGCGGGCGCTTCACTGTCGTTCTCAGCCTGGCGATCTTCAAAGGAAACAGCGAAGTTCGTGTTCGCCATGCGAAGATCCGCCATTTCGTTGTTTACGGCCTTTTCCAGTGCCCGGGCCGCGTCCCTGCGCCGGGCCGAAAGATCGGCCGCCAGTTTTTCCAGCTCGTTTTTCTTCTCCTCGACGGCATGTTCCATACCTTCGAGGTTTTCTTCGACATGCTCCAATTCTTCCAGTTCCCGCGAGGCCGTTTCCTGTCGCTCCAGAACCGCCTTGAGTGATCCTCCGTATTTTCGTTTCAACATACCCAGAAATTCAAGGCGGTTGTCGATCTCCTCGAGGCGGGCGGGGTCGTGAACGATGTTTCCCAGGTAATCACGCAACGTAAGCGCCACGTCTTCCAGGCCGAAATAAAGAGAATCGGCGGCGGTTTCCGCTACGGGGAATGATGAATCGAGAGTCCCGATTTCACCAATCAATGTCCTGACCCGGCCGAGCCGTTCCAGAAGTGAACCCTCATCACCGTACAGGATATCGTATGACTCCCCGGCAGATTCCCGCAGTTTCTGAGCATTGGCAAGCATCCGTTTTTCCTCGGCCAGTTCCTCGTCCTCGCCGGCCCTGACGCCGCTTTTTTCAATTTCGTCAAGCTGAAACCCGAGCAGTTCCCGGCGCTCAAGGCGTTCCCTGCCCGCCGCTTTCAGTTCTTCATACTTCCTCGTTATTTCACGATATTCCTGGTAACGACTGCCGTAATCCTCCCGTTCCTTCAGGATTCCCGCGAATTCGTCGAGAACATCGATATGGTTTTCTTTCTGCAGCAGAACCTGATGTTCATGCTGGCCACAGATATTGACC
>DSBH01000017.1 GCA_011056825.1 Deltaproteobacteria bacterium
GTCCATGACTGACCGGGCCGCTTCTCCGACCCAGAGATAGCCCTCGTGGGCGAGCATTGCGCCCTTTGGTGGACCGGTCGTTCCCGACGTGTAGATTATGCCGGCGATGTCCTGGGGCTGCACCTGTTCGCAGAGCTGCCTGAAAAGTTCCGGGTTCTGGCGGTCCGTTTCCCTGCCCAGTTCAAGCAGCTTGTCGAAACTCATGAACATGGGGTCTTCGAAGTGTTTGAGTCCTTCCATGTCCCAGACGATGAGTTTTCGAAGCTTCGGCGTATTGTCCCGGAAAACGAGAGCCTTGTCGAACTGCTCCTCGTCCTCGCAGATGTAGATGACGGAATCGGAGTGACCCACCACGTATTCGCATTCCGCCGCCGGGTTGGTGGTGTAGATTCCCACCCAGGTGGCGCCGGCGCAGACGGCCCCGATCGCCGAGTAAAGCCACTCCGGCCTGTTTTCGCCGATAATCGCCACGCGTTCCTGGTATTTCACCCCCAGGGCATGCAGACCCAGGGCCACGTTTTTCACGTTTTCCAGGTACTCGGCCCAGGTGATATCGCGCCAGATGCCGAAATCCTTGTTTCTCATGGCGATACGGTCCGGCTGTCTGTCAGCGATATTAAGCAACGCCTTGGGCAACGTATTTATTGCCATTCTCTCCCCCTTCACTTCCCGGTCGAGACCGACGGAAACAGTTGTCAGAAGCGGTTTCTTGTTCGGGTTACCTGAACCGGACTTTTCTCCTGTACCGCTTGTACCCTTTCACCGACTGCTCGGTGGCGATTCCCAGATAAAACTCCTTGATATCCTCGTCTTCCCGGAGCACTTCCGGCTTGTCGGCCCTGACGATTTTGCCGTTTTCAAGAAGATAGGCAAAATGCGAATATTTGAGAGCCATGTTGACGTTCTGTTCAACCAGCAGGATGGTAACACCGTCTTTTTCGTTAATATTTTTCACGATAGTAAATATTTCCTGCGTCAGAATAGGCGAAAGGCCCAGCGACGGTTCGTCAAGCATGAGCAGCTTGGGACGGCTCATGAGCGCCCGCCCGATGGCGAGCATCTGCTGTTCTCCACCGCTCATCAATCCCGCCTGCTGGTTCTTGCGGCTCTTGAGTATTGGAAAATGATAAAACACGTTTTCCAGGTCGCTCTTCACCCCCGCTTTGTCCCGCCTGGTGTAGGCGCCGATGGTAATGTTTTCCAGAACAGTGAGTTCGGGAAATACTTCCCGTCCTTCCGGCACATAGCCGATCCCCATTTTAACAATCTCGTCGGTGTCCTTGCGGTCGATGCGCTCGCCGAGGAACTCGATGGTCCCCTTTTCAGGCTGCTCCTCTTTCAAATCGTAAAAAAGCCGCATGATTGTCTTCAGCGTCGTCGTCTTGCCCGCCCCGTTCGATCCCAGCAGGGCCACCACGTCGCCCTGGGTGATCGTGAAGGAAATACCATGCAGTGCCCGAATAAGATCGTACCAGGTTTCGATGTTGTTCACCTTGAGCATCAGCTGATTCCCTCCTCCCCGAGATAGGCCTTCACGACTTCGGGATGTTTCTGTACCTCCGCCGGTGTCCCCAGGGTGATTTTCTCCCCCTGGTTCATGGCGAACACGTGATCGGAAATTCCCATGATCATGTTCATGTCGTGCTCGATCAGCAGAATCGTCACGCCGTAATCTTCCCGAATATCCCCGATCCAGATGGTAAGATCGTCCTTCTCTTCGGTGTTCATGCCGGCGGACGGTTCATCCATGAGCATGACCTTCGGTTCCAGGGCCAGGGCGCGTCCCACCTCGACAAGTTTCCGCTTGCCGTAGGCAAGACTGCCCACGAACTGGTCCCGCACCGACTGCAGCTCGAGAAAATCGATGATCCGCTCGACCCTTTCCCGGTGTTTCACTTCTTCCCGGGCTGCAGGGGAACGCTTGCCGAACATGAAGGCGCCGCCGAATATCCCCGTTTTCATGTGAATATGCCGACCCAGCATGAGATTATCCATAACTGTGGCGTTGGCGAAGAGTTCTATGTTCTGAAAAGTGCGGGCGATGCCCTTTCTGGCGACACGATCGGGGCTCTTCCCCACCAGATTCTCGCCTTCCATGAGAATCGCCCCGGCGTCGGGATGGTAAATGCCGCTGATCAGGTTGAAAATGGTCGTTTTCCCCGACCCGTTCGGCCCGATGATGGAGAAGATTTCGTTCTTCTCAACGTTGAAGCTGATGTTATTCACCGCCTTCAAGCCGCCGAAGCTGATGCTCAGGTTCTTGATACTGAAATAGGCCATGAAATTCCAGTCCTTCTCTCTTGAATGCGCTTTTTACCTGTTTTACCAGGTTTCAAAACCTCCGGGACAGTCATCCGTCCGGGAGCGTCCCGCCTGCGCGGCGCCGGGAAATCCCGGCCCGCCGTTACCGGAAAGCGGTAACGGCGAACCCGGGCCCGTTCTTCTCCCAGTCCTCACGGACGGGTCAGGTCGTTTTCTATCCAGTCCTGAACAACGATTGTTTCCGCATTAGGACCGCATTGCCAGACCTGGAGCTTCCGGGGAGGCATGTGGCTGTCTTCCGTCCAGGTCAGTACCGGCCCCACACCCTGCCGATTCGTGACGGAATTGAGCGCGTCCCGTACCGCTTCCCTGCTCAGGTTCGGCCCCACTTCCTCCAGTGCCCACACAAGCGGTTCCGCGACAACCACACCGGCAAGGTAGAAAATGCCCCACCGCTCATCCGGCGCCAGCCTGGCCGCCGCATCGCGGTACTTGTTCATGAGAGGCGTGTCCGCGTCAATGGGAGGGGTAAAGGCCGCCGTCATGACGCCTTCCTTGGCCCAGAGACCGTCGGTAATATGGCTCATCATGGCAAAATCACAGAGATTATAGGAGTGTAGCCACTGTGGTGTAAAACCGAGGGAAACAGCGGTGCGCAACGCTATTGCGGCCTGGGTGGGCGCCATGATGCCGATCACCGCTTCAGCTCCAGTCGCCTGTAAACGTGAGACCTGCGACGAAAGGTCGCGCTCTGTGGGCTCGACAGGAATGGCATCCAGCAGTTCCAGGTTGTTTTTCTTGAGCACCGCGTCAACGCCGGCCTTCGCGTCTGCGCCCCAGTCATCATTCTGATACAGGTAGGCAATCTTTTTGAATCCCATGTTTTCGACGGCGTGTTTGGTCAGGATCGCGCCCTCGTCAAAATAGTCCGGCCACATCTGCCACAGCCAGGGATTGTTCTGAAAGTCGCGGGCCCCCGTACAGACGCCAATCCAGATGATCTTATTCTGCCGCAGATACTTCTGGACGGCAAGACCGCAGGCTGTTCCCACGCCACCCACGAAGGCGAACACGTCCTGCCGGTCGACCAGGTCTCTCACACCGGCCATGGTCTGAGAGGGATTGTACTGATCATCTCTGATGAAGTACTTTATTCGGCGACCGTGAATGCCGCCTTCTTCATTAACCAGGTCGAACAGCAGTTTACTGCCGCGGGCCACGGAGCCCCAAGCGGCGGCGGGACCGGACTGTGGTCCCCACTGGCCGACACGTATTTCCTTGTCGTCAAATCCGCGTTGCTTCTGGGCCGCACCGTCGACGGTGCTGAATACCAGGACCAAGAGTGGAACGAGCAGAACCATCAATACTTTTTTCACGTTCATGACATTCCTCCTTTTTCGGTTGCAGTCTCCTTCGGCACGGCGCCCCCGCCCCGGAGAAACACGTCGTGACAAACCATTTTCCACGCGATGCATCAGCTAACTCTTGTACCATGTACCGTTTTCTTTTAAAAAAACCAGGCCCATGTTAATCGTCGAACGTTGATTCGACGGTATGTGCAACATCACCATATCTACTTCAACCTGGGCGAACTTTTCGACGCAGGGCCATTTCGCCCGGTTGTCGTTGTCGTGAATATAAGTGATTCTTACAATGGTATAGTCGACGATGCGGTCCTGCGCTGATCGCGCCGCGGCGGCGTAGTCCTCGTAAGTGTGCTTCCGGACATATGAAGAGGACGGAGCCAGGCGGGCATACACCGATCCGTAGTCCCTGTTTACCTCCGCATCGAGAAAGCTCCGTGCCGCCCGCAGAACAGCCGTTGTTTCCTGATCTTCCGCGGCTGATGCCGGGCACCAGGCGACAAGGACAAGCAGGACAGCCGCCGGGAGCAATCGCCCGCATCTTCTCATTGTTGCGCTCACAGCCCGCATGACATTACACCTTCTTTACATAATGCTTCGCGAACAGTCCGCTCGGCCGGACGCAAAGAACCAGGACGATGACGACAAAAGCCGTGATCGGCTTCCATGCCGGCATGGCGTATCCGAAAAAATTCTCGATCAGGCCCATGATGCCGCCGCCGAGAAGAACGCCGGGCACGCTCATGAGCCCGCCCAGCACTGCCGCCGCGAAGGCGCGGAGAAACGGCTCCATCATGAATTCCGGATCGAGAATGGTCCTCGACGAAATGAGCATGGCCGCCGTGACGCCGATAACCGAACTGAAGGCCCAGGAGAAGGCGAAGATCCGATCGGTTTTGATGCCCACGATTTTGGCGGCATGCTTATTCTGCTGCGTCGCCCGCATGGCCGTTCCCAGTTTTGTATACTTGAAAAAGAAAAAAAGCAGCGTGACGATGACGGCGGCAATGACGAACACCGCGACGGCCCACTGGCTTATGAACACGCCCGGCAGAGGTTCGTAGATGACCTGGTACGAGAAGGGTATGGTGAACGCCTGCTGGTCGGCCGTCCATTTCCAGCATACCAGCCCCCCGAACAAGAGCTGGACTCCGATGGTTATAACGATGAGCCCCAGAAGCGTTGGGTTCTTAGCGGGACGCAGAAAGAAAAATTCGACGAACATGCCGAGCAGGGCGGCGAAGACCAGCGCAAAGAAAAAGGCAAGCCAGAAGGGATGGCCGTAAAAGGTGATCATGTGAAAGGCGATGTACGTGGAAAACACGGCCATGGTTCCCGCGGCAAAGTTTATCACCTCCGATGTCCTGTAAATAATGACGACCGCCAGCCCGAAAAGACCGTAACAGGCGCCCATGGCCAAACCCTCGATCAACAACTGTCCGAACGGCATAACTCCTCCTTGCGATAGTCGGCTTCTCCTGCCCGGTAATCTTCCGAAGCGACCGGTCTTTCGTTATCCGGAAAGCTTAACATGGGCGCAATCTTCCGCCGCAGGCCGTCCCGTCAGAACGGCCATGTCTTCCAGTACTTCTTGACGCGAATCCAGGCCCCGAATATGCCGAGGGGTTCGAATATGATGATGCCTATCATCACCAGTCCCAGTCCGATCATGCTGAAATTATCCATGCCCGTCACCGTGAGCCACTGTTCGGACACCGCCACCATCAGGTCTCCCACGACGGGAATCTCGTCCACGTTTTTGAACAGGTCATACATGAGATAGGTAATGAGTACGGCGCCCGTTATGGATCCCATGACCGAACCCAGCCCTCCTACAACCACCATGACGAGGAAAATGATCGAAAGAATCAGGTGAAAGGTAAAGGGATCGAAAAATCCCAGCACGAAAGCGAAAAGTCCGCCGGCGACGCCCGCGTAAAAGGCGCTTACCGCGAAAGCGAGGGTTTTATAAATTGTCAGGTTGATGCCGATTACTTCCGCGGCGATATCACTGTCCCGGATTGCCACGAAGGCGCGTCCCGCCTTTGTCTTCAGGATATTGACGGCGAACAGGGTCATGAGAATGGTAATACTCAGTATCAGGTAATATTTGCCTTTCTCCGAACATATTTCCCAATCCAGGCCGAGTTGCGGTATCCCGATGTTAAGCGCCGGCGCCATGAGGCCCTGCCGACCGCCGAAAAGCTCCACATGACCGATAATATGCATAATCGCCAGGCCGAAGGCGAGGGTGGCAATTGCCAGGTAGGGACCTTCCAGTCGAAGAGCCGGAAGCCCCAGTATGAAACCGAAAAAAGCGGAGATAAACGCCGCGATGATCAGTGCCGCAAAAAAGGGAATCGAGAGCTCGGTCATGAGCAGCACGGTCGCATAGGCCCCGATGGCGAAAAAACCCGCGTGGCCCAGGGCGATCTGCCCGGTTGATCCGACCAGGATGTTCAGCCCCACGGCAACAATGACATGCACCATAATGAGGTTGAACAGGTAGGCATGATAATTTGACAAAATGAGGGGCGCCGCGAAGAGGGCGACCAGCAGAACTACCGTCCAGAACAGGATCGTTCCGCTGCTGAAGAGTTCAATATCCTCGTAATAATCGCGTTTCATGTCCATAGGCCGCACCTCGCACGCGTCGGAAATGTGGGTTGTAAGTGATAAAACTCAGGTAACGACCCCCTCGAGGGGGAATCAAGTTGCCTGTGAAAGAACGTATATAACAAGCGGTCCCGCCGGAAGGTCGGCGGATGTCCGCACCCCGGACCGGGTCACTGTATAAAAAGGGACCTGTTCTCAGCCCCTGTCAAGCAAAATAGTCTAACTCGAATGTACTTGTGATAAAAATGTGAACTGTTTCCGTCGGCTTGTCCCTCAGGACTTCGCCGGCACCCCCGTTCGAAGCGTCCCGATCACCGCCTCGCTGTGAAAAGCCCTACCCAAAGAACGCTACTCTGTCAAGAAAATATTTTTCTCTCACCGATTTTTTCTGTTATAGGTTTATAGCACGTTTTCACCAAAAAGAACAGGCGAGACAACAGGAAAACCTTCATGCATATCATCATCGACGGATATAACCTGATACGGCAGTCCGATGTTTTCCGCGCCGCTGAAAAGACCAGTCTCGAAACGGGACGCAACCGGCTGATTCACTCCCTCGCCCTGTATAACCATTCGAAATCACATAAAATAACCGTTGTTTTCGATGGATGGATTGAAGGTTCCCCGCAGGAGGAGCGATACCGCGAACGGGGTATTGATGTCGTTTATTCCCGTCGGGGCGAACGGGCCGACGAGGTGATCAAGCGCATGGCGCGCCGGGGTGGGTCCGATCTCCTGGTCGTCTCCTCCGACAGGGATATCGCCCTGTCGGTAACGAAGGCGGGCGGCGTAGCCCTGTCGTCACACCAGTTTGAAACAAAAATGAAGGACGACCACGGCGGCCAGCCGCCGTCGGGGCAGTTTCCCGGTGACGGCGATGACGACGAACAGTCGGAACGTATTGCCTCGACGAAGAAGAAAGGCCCCGCGAGAAAGCGTTCGAAGCGTGAGCGAAAAACGCTGAAGGCACTGCGAAAACTCTAGGAACCGGAACCGCCGGGCCGCTGCACGGACTCGCCAGCCTTGCAGCTTTCGACGAGCAATCGTTCCATGAGCAGTTTCGGATCGCTCCCGCTCGACTTGAGAGCGACATCGGTTTCCACCAGCCTGTCCATGAAGCTGGCAAGTTCATCCCAGGAAAAATGTTCCGCATGCCTTACCGTGTTGTAGATAAC
>DSBH01000122.1 GCA_011056825.1 Deltaproteobacteria bacterium
ATATCGTACAGTTCTTCCCCTTCGGCATAGGGATGTCCTATATCTTTCATCATCTGCAGGCAGCTCGGCTTGATATCCAGTTCGTTTTCCTCGACACCCAGCGATTGCATGAGACGCCTGGCATTGGCAAGGGTCTTATCAGAGGTGGCGAAGCCAGGCATGGTATAGGCCTTCACGTTCGACCGTGGCAAATTCAGCAAGTCCATGGTGCGGGCCGACACGATCAGGGCGAGGCCGGAATCGAGCCCCCCGGAAACGCCGATGACAAGGTTCGTGATGCCCGATGATTCGAGTCGTTTCGCCAGGCTGTGAGCCTGAATATTGAATACTTCGTAACAGCGCAGATCCCGTTTGTCCGGGTCTTCCGGTATATACGGAAACCGGGAATGCGGATGCTCCATAAGCATTCTTCCTCGCGGTGCCTCCAGTGAAAATGAGATCTTCCGGAAACGGGAGATTTCGTCCCGCCAGTACTGCCTGTTCCGGGCGAAACTGTTGGTTCGCATGCGATCCTGCGAGAGCCGGTCAAGGTCTATGTCGGCGCAAACCACCTGCGGCTGCAGGGAAAACCGTTCCGACCCGGCCAGGAGCGTCCCGTTTTCATAGATAACACCCTGCCCGTCCCAGGCCAGATTCGTGGTTGATTCTCCGTAGCCCGCCGCCGTGTAGACGTAAGCCGCCATACAGCGGGCCGACTGGGTTGCTACCAGGTTGTGCCGGTATTCCGACTTGCCGACGGTTATGTTCGACGCGGACAGGTTTCCCAATACGGTTGCTCCCGCCAGGGCCGCCAGGCTCGACGGTGAAACGGGAACCCAGAGGTCCTCGCAGATTTCCACGAACAGCGAAAGGCGGGGCATATTCACGGCGTGGAAAATCAGATCCGATCCGAAGGGCACGTTTTCCTGGCCGCAGAGCGTCACCGTTGTTGAAAGGGCACCGTCCGCCGCCGTGAACTGGCGGGCCTCGTAGTATTCCCGGTAATTCGGAAGATGGGACTTGACGGCCACGCCCAGGATCGTTCCCCGATAGAGCACAACGGCGCAGTTGAAAAGCAGGTCGTCCACTTTCAGGGGAGTGCCGACGGTGAACAGCAGGTTCAGGTCGGCCGTTTCTTTCGCAATGTGCTGAAGCGCCTTCTCCGTTTCGACAAGCAGTGCTTCCTGGTGAAAAAGATCCTCGTTTGAGTAAGCCGAAAGTCCCAGCTCCGGGAAAAACGCGAGCAGGGCGCCCGCGTCGCACGCCTGCCTTGCGAGATTAATCGTTTCTTCGGCATTGAAGTCGGGGTCGGCCACCCTGATTCTCGGTATGCACAAGGCCGCTCTTACGAAACCATGGTGGTAAAGATTGAAAAAATCGTCTTTTTTCATGATGCACCCTTCAGCCCGTTGCCCCGGCTTTGTATGATTAAAGATCTCCGCCGGCCCGCGGTTCCTTTAATGCTGCAATGAGCGCCGGAATTATTTCCCGGTAATCCCCCGCCAGTCCAAGGTCGCAGTGATCAAAAATGGCGGCCCGGGTATCCTGGTTGACGGCTACTTTCAACTCGGTTCCCTTGACGCCCACAAGGTGATGCAGGTGGCCGGAAACTCCGACGCCGATGTACAGCCGCGGATGAACGGTACGACCGCTCTGCCCCACCATGAGGTCCGCGTTCACCCATCCTTCGTCCACGGGGGGACGGGTAGCTCCCGCGACACCGCCAAGCACCGAGGCAAGTTCTTCCACCAGGGCCCAGTTTTCCCGCGCTCCGATACCGTAGCCCCCCACGACGACGACCCGGGCGTTTTCGAGATCACCCGGTTTTCTTTCTTCCGGCTTTTTCTCAAGAATCCGATAAAATCCCCGGTCGGAATTCAGCGCTCCGTCGATAGTCAGGACCTCTGCTTCGGGGAAGTCGCTCCGCGGCACATCGAAGATTCCCGGGGAGACCGTCGCCATCTGGGGACGATGCCGCGGACAGACGATCCGCCCGAGAAAGTCGCCGCCCGGCCAGGGAATAACGGCCGCCAGTTCTCCCTTTTCGTTGAGTTCGAGATCGATACAGTGGGCTGAAAGTCCCGTTCTCAAACGGGCCGCAAGGCGTGAGGCAAGGTCGACTCCCATGGCCGTTGCTCCGAAGAGAACAACATCAGGTTGGTAGTTCCGCACCGCCCGATCCACGACGGCAAGATAATTACCGCCCCGGTAGTCTTCCAGCCCGGGGTTGTCGGCAACGAGAATCTCGTCTGCGCCGCGGTTTTCGAGAAGGGCTGCCGTGCCGCTTACATTGTGGCCGATCAACAGGGCGCCCACCTTCCATCCCGGCGCCGCGGCAAGCAGGCGGGCCTTCCCCAGGAGTTCAAAAACCACGTCGGCGGGTTGCCCCGATCTCTGCTCCGCGAATATCCAGATCCTGCTTTCCGGTTGACGATTAGCCATTGCGAAATCCCAGGCGCCGCAGGCGATCGGCGAGCACTGCCGCCTGTTCGGCGGGAGTGCCTGAAAGCATTTCGGCGCGGCTTTTCCGTTCCGGTTCGAAGAGCTCGAGAACCCTGGTGGGCGAACCTTCCAGGCCGATCCACGATTCTTCCAGCGGCAGGTCGTCGGCCGACAGGATAAGCACCTCTTTGCCCTCCGAATCCAGCACATCCATCAGCGTCACGTAGCGGGGTTCGTTGATATCCGCCGTAACCGAGACAACCATAGGGGTTTGCCCCTCGGCCGTGAACGCGCCTTCCTCGTTCCGCGAGTGCAAGCGAAGATCACCATCCGGCGATACCCCGCAGTCATCCACATGCATGATGTTCGGCACGTCGAGAAATTCGGCGATCTGGGCGCTTACCTGGGCGGTGCCGCTGTCCGTTGTTTCGTCGCCGCACATAACGAGATCGAAGGTCCCGAGATGCCCGACGGCCGCCGCGATGACGCAGGCCGTCGCGAGGGTGTCTCCGCCGGCGAAACGCCGATCGGAAAGAAGCACCAGGCGGTCGGCGCCGCGGGCCAGTGATTCCTTCAACACGGGCAGGACGTCGTCGGGCGCCATGCTGAGCGCGGTGACGCGCCCGCCGTGACGTTCCCTGATCCTGACCGAGGCCTCGAGCGCGTGCCGGTCGAGGGGGTTGATCACGGAAGGTACGTCACGACGAATCATGGTTCCGGTCTCCCTGTCGATGGTCATTTTACCCGCCTGCTTCGGGTCCGGAACGGGTTTTATGCACACGATCATTTCCATGCGATCGGTTCGCCGTTTCGTTTCAGGACATGGCCTGGCGTGAAAGGACGACCTTGGCGATTTCCGCTGTTCCTCCCGCCGGAACCGTCACCAGGGCGTCGCGCAACAACCGTTGCACGGGGTATTCCTTCAGAATGCCGTAGCTGCCGTGAATCTCGACGGCTTTCCGCGCGGACCTGGCGGCCGCCTCGCAGATCCACTGTTTTGCCAGCGTCGCTTCGGCGTCGGCGGGCAGTTCGTTGTCGAGCAGCCATCCCGCCCGGTACGCCAGAAGGCGGGCGATTTCAAGGTCAGAATAAATATCCGAGAGATAAAACTGTATGGCCTGGAGCCTGGAAATCGGTTTTCCGTAGAGAACCCGCTCGTTGGCGAATTTCACCGCCTCTTCCAGAACGGCGTTGAGAATGCCCAGTCCCACGCTCGCCATGCCGGTACGACCGCACTTTACAATGGTTTCAAGGGCGACGCTCATGCCGTTGCCTTCTCCGCCGAGAAGATTCTCCTTCGGAACGCGGCAGTCCTGCAGCACCAGCTCACCCGTATTGGCGCCCCGGAGTCCCAGCTTGTCTTCCACGTGTCCCGTCCCGGCGCCGGGGAAATCCTTTTCGACGATGAAAGCCGACATACCCTTGCGTCCCTCTCCGGTCATCGCCGCGACGACCCAAATGTCGGATACGTGGGCGTTGGTTATGAAACATTTCCTGCCGTTGAGAACATAGTCGTTGCCATCGAGACGGGCGGTGGTCTGCGTTCCGCCGACATCCGAACCTCCACCGGGTTCCGTTACGGCGAACACGCCCAACGTTTTCCCGTCAGCCAGGGCCGGGAGATATTTCTTTTTCTGTTCTTCCGTGCCCCAGGTATTGATTCCGTAGACGCACATGTGATGTACTTCGAGCGACATGGGGATGGCCGGGCAGATCCTGCCGAGCTGTTCAAGTACGAGAACGCGGGCGAGGTGCCCCAGTCCGGAACCACCGTATTCGCGGGGCGTGATCACGCCCAGAATGCCCATCTTCGCCAGCCCCTCAAGAAGATCAAGCGGGAATTCACCCGTTTCTTCCATGCGATCCATGCGTGGCGGCAGTTCTTTTTCGGCGAATTCACGGATCGATTTTTGAAGCATCCGGTCGCGCTCGCTCAGTGTGAAATCCATAAATCTTCCTCCTTAATCCAGGATGTTGTAGTGAAGCCGTCGTCCGGTCGGAGGGCGCCTTGTGTCGACCCGGTTCCGGGAGGATAAAGAAGAGCGCCGCCCGTTTTATCGCGGCGATTGACAGGAAGACGCCCGGACCGTATAGTGCCGAATTTCTGCGGGATTGCAGATTCAGCCCATGGTCATTATGAATACTGGACTCTGGTATCTTTGTCAATACGGATAATCAGCCGCCGGTTCTGTCATTGGCGGAATCCGCGGGTGCGCGGACGCGTCGACGCCTGCATTCCGGGCAGGGGGATGCCGCATACGACTGATGAGAGAGAAGAGTGGAGGTGTGAAAAAATGGAATCGTCGGCTATTCGCCCGCTTACCGCGACATCCACGCCTCCATGTGGGGGACTTCCGTGGCCGTCCAGGTTTCGGAATCCCTCAGCTGACTGAAGAGCGAGAAGAGACGTCCCATAGTATCCGCGGCTTTTTCCATGCAGCCGATCCTGTCGAGAACGCGGGCTTCCTTATCGGCTTCGTCGTCGCTCTCATCCGGGTTTGCGGGAAGTGTCATGGACTGGAAGAAAAAACCGTCCGCCTTGAAGGTGAACTCCCACTCGCTGCTTCCCACGCCGATCTTGACGCGGGCCTCCCTGACCTTCTTCCCCGTGCGCAGGGCCGCCTTGCCTTCGGACAGGTCGGCATGAAGTCCGCTGCAAACGACTGTTTCCGAATATTCACCTTCTCCCGACTCCAGGACGATCCTTCGAACAAACATGATTTCCACGTCGCCGAGACCCGGTATCATGACGGACCCGTTTCTCTCTTCACTCTTGAACCAGAGCCAGGTCAGAAATTCGCGGCCGGGAAAGACGATATTTTTTTCTTTTGTTTCCATTGGGAAGAGTCCTTTTCTCAGCCCCGGGGCGATTGTTCCGGCTGTTCCGGGGTCGTCGCCGGGTCGGGGTTCCAGGGAGTATACGGTACAAGTTGAAGTGAAAAGGTCGCCTTGAACTGTTTTTCGAAATCTTCCGCCGCCTTTTCCGAGAGTGAGCCGAAAAGCACCCATTCCTGGAACGGCGCCCAGCAGACTTCATACCAGGAAGGAACGGGAGGCGTGCTTTTCAGAAGGGCCCGGCGGACATTTTCCCGCAGATCCTGTCGCTGTTCTCGAAAGAGCTTCTTGAGGCCCTTCTCCCGAAGGTATTGTTGCTCCGCTTCCATGGTTCTGACGCGGAGAAGAGAAGGCGGAAGAATTATTCGGTCCACCCGCAGGGCGAACAGGAGAAATTCGCCGTACCGGTAATTGGCATATTCAAAATTATTGTCGAGAATGTTCTCGATACTCGTCCAGCCCAGGTTTTTTTCCGCGGGTTCCGCCGTCATTTCACGAAAGGCGTGAAGTTTGATCCGGTCGTCGAAAACGTTGTTGAAGTTCGGCGGCAGATCGCCCACCACCCGGTAACGCCGGAACGTAGCACTTCCTTTTAAAAATCCCATGGGACGAAACTCCTTCGGATACTGTCGAGTCGACGCGATGAAAAAGACAGGCAGAGACTGAACCGCTCGCCGACGTAGAGAAGGGAACCTATCCCAGGGCCCTGTTCCGTGTCAAGCGAATTGCCGTTGAGAAAAATTTTTTCGAAGAAAAGAATGTGCGTCTCATCATAGTCGATTGCGGAATGTCCACGGGAATTGCGAATAGACACTCCCGTTCTTTTGTGGTAGAAATCATCGGAATCAAAGCCGATCGGCGGTGTTCGCCGCATAAAAACGGTTGCCCGGCGACGGCGTCCATCACGGGAAAGGATCTGTCCGTCGGCATGAATATACAACGGGTGGGCATACTCGCCAATGCGGGGAAGGAAACCGCGGCGCGTGATTCACTCAAGCTGGGTGAATGGCTCGAGAAGCGCGGCATATCGGTTGTTTATGAAGAAGAAATAGCCCGGGTCGTCAAAGGTGTGCGGGGAGTGTCTCATGAGGAGCTGCCCCGTCTTTCGGACATGATCGTCGTGTTCGGCGGCGACGGCACCCTGCTCAAAGCGGCGCGAATCGTCAAGGGTCACGATGTCCCCATACTCGGCGTCAACCTGGGCGCCTTCGGGTTCATGACGGTCGTGAATCTTCACGAAATATTCGATACGATGGAGCTGATTCTCGGCGGGTACTCGCGTACATCGAAGCGGATGATGCTGGATGCGTCCATCGACGGAAAATCCCTGTCCGCCCTTAATGACGTGGTGATCAATCGAGGCAACCTTTCGAGGATCGTGAACCTGGAAACCTTCGTGGACGACAGGTATCTCGCCACGTTCAAGGCCGACGGGCTTATCATATCGACGCCCACCGGTTCGACGGCATATTCGCTTTCCACGGGCGGCCCCATCGTTTTTCCTGAACTTGATTCCATGATCATCACCCCCATCTGTCCTCACACGCTGACCAACCGGCCCGTCGTCGTGCCGCCCGATTGTGTCGTCAAGGTGGTCCTGACGACCAGGGAAAAGGGCGCGACGGTGACCGTGGACGGCCAGGATTCGCTCGTCATGACCTCGGGCGACGCGGTGAGTATTTCAAAATCGGACGCGGGCGTCCGCCTTTTCACCTCACCGGAACGGGACTACATGGAGGTGTTGCGCGGTAAGCTCGGATGGGGCGGAAGCCCGTAAACGCGATGCTGAATGAACTCTACATCGAAAATTTCGCCATAATCGACTCCCTGCGTATTTCTTTTTCTCCCGGCATGAATATTATGTCGGGCGAAACAGGGGCGGGAAAGTCGATTATCGTCGGCGCCGTCAGCGTTCTTCTGGGCGACAGGGTGTCGAACGATCTGATACGTTCCTCGGCCGAATCCGCCGTGGTGGAGGCGCGGTTCGATATCACGGGAAACGCCGAGGCGCGTAAAAAACTCGAAGAACTGGACCTCTGCGAGGGGGACGAGCTGCTGCTGGCCAGAACCATCAGCAGGACCGGCCGGAACCGGATATATG
>DSBH01000126.1 GCA_011056825.1 Deltaproteobacteria bacterium
GCGTCGTCGTAAGCATCGGCGATGTCGATGGTCTTTTTTTTCGCCGCAGCGCAGCCGGCGATACTTTCCGTGCTGATAGCGACCCGTATTTCATCGAGTTCCGAACCGGTGAGCATCATCGAATAAATTTCGTTCGTCGGCTCGTCGGCCACGTAGATCGTCATGGTTTCGGCGTCGAAGAGGCTTCGTATGTCATCCCGCATGTCGACCAGAATCTGTTTCAGATTCTGGGAGGCGTGGATCTTGTAGGTAATGTTCTGGAATTTTTTCTGGTAGTTGAGCTGTTGCTCCAGATCCGTTACCTGTTGTTTCGCCTCAAGAGATACATTTTTACCTGTTCGGGATTGAAAAATCGCCATCGGTTTCACCGTTTTTTTATTTAATTTAACGTAATTGTTCTATAACATTCAAGACCGGCCGACGGCAATAAAATTAATCGAGGTCCTGCGGGCCGTTGAATGAGTATGTTGACTCAGAATTCAGACCGCTGAAGCTTCCGGTATCCCAGGACCAGTGGAAAAAGACCCGCGGCCGCCGTGGCGGCAAGGCTTCCAGCCCACGCTGCCAAAAGCATTGTACGAAAGGTGCCCGCCGTCACGGTATGATGAACGTGGTATGAAAAATAGGGAACCGCTAAAAGCAGTACGATGACCGCCACATAGATCAGGGCCGTTATAAAATTGAGCGTTCCTCCGAAACTCGAGACGATTCGCGACATGTTTTCTTCCCTGAAATTCGGGTAAAGAGCGCCCAATCCCACGGAGAGACCCGTGAGTCCAACCGCTGTCAGGGCCGTCATGGCGCAGGACACGAAAAAGAGTCCCGGCGATGTTTCGAGCATGATATTCGTGGCAGTCATGAGCAGTTCACTCACCAGCAGGATCATGATGCCGTTTATAAAAAATTTCTGCAACACGAGTCCTCTGAAAGAAAGCGGGGCCAGTCCGAGTATCCATATCTTATTTCCCTCGAGGCTGATCTGGGGAAAAAGAAACCGAACCGTAAAACCGGCCAGAACCAGTGATGTTGCCGAAAAGTTGAGAAAGGTTACGATCATTTTCCAGTAGGGATTGTTTACCGAACCAGGGACACTTCCGAGGTTGAGTATGTATACGCCCAGGATGGCGAGGTAGATCAGAAACTGGGACCACTGGCCGAAATCACGGGCGAAGGTCTTGATGTCCTTGATGACGAGGGCAGCCGTGGGCCGCGGAAGCACGGAAAAAATCGAGAGAAGACTGTTCACCGCGCCGGCGTCCGGAGGGGGAAGCGGTCGGCTGGAGCGGTTCCGGGAAGCGAGCCATCCACGGTAATACAGTCTTCCCGCCGCGATATGATTGAGTTGCAGCGCCAGTGCCGTTGTCGCGGCATAGACGAAAAAATACCGGACCGACGCCAGCGCGCGTCCGCCGGTCGCTTCGATTAGGGAAGAGGCCATCCAGTATCCGGGATACAGGGGATGCTTCAGAATTCGCAGGTGGTACAGAAAACTTTCCATGAAAGCCGTGATATCTCCCCCTTCCTGTGCTGCCGGCGCGATGACCGACCGGTAGTACCAGAATGCCGCCAGGGCAAGCACGACGGCGGTCCCGATGAAGACATGCCGCGCCCTGCGGTAGTCGAGAAAACGGGCTGCGGGAAGCACCAGCAGTGAGGCTGTCGCCGTGGGAAGGATGACAAAAAGGATGAACCATCCGGGAAGCGCCAGGTAGAACCAGCAGGAGGCGTTCCTGATTATCGCGTAGGCGACAAGAAAGGGAATGCCGAGAAAGAGGAAAGCCCAGGAGCTGTAAATGCTGGATTGAATGAATCGGTAGAAGAAGACGGCTCGGTGGTCCAGGGGTTTTGAAAGAAGAAATTCAACCTCCTGTGCGTTGAAAAAGGTCGCGTGGCAGACGACGAGGGAGCTGAGAACGAGCATGATGAACAGAACGGCGAAAAAGATGTACATGGTCTCGTCTACGAGAACGGGACCGACCGCGGGAATGGCGTGAAAAAAGGCCAATCCCCGATAGAACAGAAAGAATGATACAATCCAGAATGATGCGGTCAGAACGGCGATGAAGGTCGTCTTGAGAACGGGTTCGTTTTTTATGCCGGCGGCGGAATTCTTCAGAATTCGTATTCGGGCGAAGAAAAGGGCTCGGGCGTCGTTCATGAACTCACTTCTCCGCCGTCATTCTCAGGAATACATCTTCGAGACCCTCGGAACGGCGGGCGGCCTGCTTGATGTCGTCGACGCCGCCCAGAGCGATCAGTTTTCCCCGGTGGATGATTCCCAGCCGGTCGGAAATTTCCTCGGCCAGGGCGAGTGTGTGTGTGGACATGAGAACGGTCGTTCCGCTCAGGGCACGCTCCCGCAGCAAGTCTTTGACGATCCGGATGCTGCGGGGATCAAGGCCGACCATGGGTTCATCGATAATAATGAGCCGTGGGTCAGATAACAGAGCGGAGGAGATGACGATTTTCTGCCGCATGCCGTGGGAATAGGTTTCCAAGAG
The DNA here is from genome assembly GCA_011056825.1 of Deltaproteobacteria bacterium. GTDB lineage: Bacteria > Desulfobacterota > Syntrophia > Syntrophales > UBA2210 > MLS-D. The sequence goes on from DSBH01000126.1 coordinate 2,502, forward strand.
CTTGTCGCCGTCGTCCCTCATGAGAAACCGCTCGAGCAGTTCCTCGGACTGTGCCCGGTAGACCGACCGGTCCAGCCGATACAGTTCGCCGGTGAAATGCAGGAACTCCCTGCCCGTCAACTTTTCATACACGTAGGGAATGTCGGGTATGTAACTCATGAGCGCCTTGGCACGACCGGGTTTTTCCGCCATGTCTATCCCACCGACGGAAACGCTGCCGGCGGTTGGTCGAAGAAGGCCCGCCACGAGTTTCAGCGTCGTTGTTTTGCCGGCGCCGTTCGGTCCCAGAACGGTGAAAAACTCACCTGCCGCGACGGTCAGCGACAGCGAGCCGACGGCGGTGTTGTCGCCGAATATCTTGGTCAGCTTCTGCAGTTCGATCATCCGGTTTCTTCTCCCGAAAAACAAGTCGCGGCGATGTATTGCGCCGATCAATCGGCACGAAATGTTACGCTAAAAATCAGGTTACCGGTAGTCAATTATTTCAATGCCGATTCGCCAGATCGCCAGGGCGATCTGCGCCTGGGAAGCAAAGTCGCCGGTGACGAGTTCGATCCGGGCAGCGTCGGCGATATCCTGTCCAAATGTGGGATCCATGTGAATCCAGGTTCCCGCGAAAACGCGGGGCCAGGCGTGGTAATAGAAGGCGTCGTCCAGATACACCAGACCCGCCGACATGTCCGCGGGAATGCCTGCCGCCCTTGCCAGGGCGATGAAGAGCGACGTGTGTTCGTTACAGTCGCCCCGCTGTTCCTTCAGCACCTTCGTGGCGACTGGTATATCGGGGGTGGGTGTTTTTTCGAGGGTTCTGTAAACCCAGTCGCCGATCAGACGAGCGGCGCGAAGCGGATCGGATTCATCTCCCACGATGTGGAGTGCCTGCTGTCGGATGGCGGGATCGTCGGAGTCGATCCAGAGCGAGGGGGCAAGAAAAGGCGCCAGGGATTGCGGGTCCGCCTCGAGAAAAGGTTCCGGGGAATCCGCCTCGTCCTCGACCTTGATACGGAGAATTCCTTCCTCTTTATCGAGAAATCTCTGACGGGTGTGAGTCTCCGGAATCAGCGCCGGATCGTAGCCGGTGATGCGGAGCGTCAGAGAATGTACGGAGCGGGGCGAGGTAAGCCTGGTGGACACGGGTACCGATGTCTGTCCGAGAATGTCGACGGCGGCGATGCGGGAGGCTTCAAGGCGACGTGTCACGTCTGTTTCCGATTCGGTTGTTATGATCCAGCCGCCGGGTGTCTCTTCCCGGATGACCATGCCGCGTCCATCGACCAGGGACCTTGAGGAGAGTCCGGCAAAGCGCGTTTCCATAACCAGGTGGTCGTTTTCACGTCCCGTGACGGTCATCGTTGCGTCATCGACATCCAGCGTCAGGGGATTCAGTACACGGAACCTGAACGTATCGCCCGGGCTGAGGCCGGTTCCCCGGTACACCCGGAGAAGGCCCTGGTCAAGCAATACCTCGTCGGCCCCGTCAAAGGTTTTCCGCACCGCGGTTCCGCCGTACGTCGCCGTGGTGACCAGCCTGTTTCCATCGCGGTGTCCCGTAATCGTTGCGTCGATCGTTCCGGAAAAATGTATTTCAAATTTCTCCAGGTTGTGATCGTCGTCCATGCGCTGGGTGCTCTCGATGCCCAGTTCGTGAATCCGGTTGAACATGCTGAAACGAAGCAGTGATGTTGATTGCAGGACGAAACCCGCATCCGACGGTCCGTGGCGGGTGTGAATATACCCGATCCACCGTCCGTTCATGTAGATACTCCGCCAGGAGTCGATGTCCGCGTTGTTGGCGTTGAAGAGAATCGTCTGTTCCGGACCCGAATTGACGAAAATCATTCCTTCCTGTTTGAGAAGCAGAAGCATCGCCCCGATCCATGTGGCGATAATGAGAATATGAACGGCGCTTTTCATGAGGCGCGATATTGCCGTTGCGGCGGTTCCTTTTTGACAGTTATCATACGTGACGATGAAAAATTTTGAAAGATCTTGCTTCGCTGAAATGGACATATATAAATTGTATTATTATTTCTTTTTCAATTGCCAAGAGGCCGCGAAATCGTTAGATTAGGTGTCATGTTTATGCGGGGCGAGGGGAGGTTACCGTGAAAAATGTCATGAGGGCCGTAAAAATCACTGAGAACGTTTACTGGGTTGGAGCCATCGACTGGAATATTCGGGATTTTCACGGGTACGCGACCAGAAGGGGGAGCACCTACAACGCCTATCTGGTTCTGGCGGAAAAACCAACGCTGATTGATACTGTCAAGGCGCCGTTCCGGCAGGAAATGCTCGCCCGCGTAGCTTCCGTGATTGATCCGCGAGACATCGCCGTCATCGTGTCGAATCACGCGGAGATGGATCACACCGGGTCGCTTCCCGAGGTTATCAGGGAGATCGATCCCGGCGAGATTTACGCGTCGCCCATGGGAGTGAAGGTTTTGGGCGAACTCTTTTCACTTGACCGTGAAGTGAAGGCGGTCAGGGACGGCGAAACCGTCAATCTCGGCAACAGGGCGCTTACCTGCTGGGAAACCCGCATGCTGCACTGGCCGGACAGCATGTTTTCCTACCTGTCCGAGGACAGGCTGCTCTTTTCACAGGATGCCTTCGGCATGCATCTCGCGTCGTCGGAGCGTTTCGATGACGAAATCGATCCGGCGGTTCTGGCGTACGAAGCGGCGACGTATTACGCGAACATACTGATGCCCTTTTCACCGCAGGTGGAGAAACTCCTGGAGCGGGTCGGCGGCCTGGGCGTCGAGTTCGCCATTGTCGCGCCGGACCACGGTCCCGTCTGGAGAAAAGACTTCGCGGGCATCCTCGATTCGTACGCGCGCTGGGCGGGTCGGCGGCCGTCGAGAAAAGCCGTTGTGGCATACGCCACCATGTGGCACAGCACGGAACTTATGGCTCGCGCCCTCGCGGAAGGGCTGGCGGAGCGGGGAATTTCGGTCAAAGTCATGTCGCTCAGTGAAAATCACCGGAGCGACGTGGCCTACGAAGTGCTGGAGGCGGGAATTCTGGCCGTCGGGTCGCCCACGTTGAACAATAACATGTTTCCGTTGGCGGCTGACGTGCTGACCTATCTGAAGGGTTTGCGGCCCAGGACTCCGCTGGGGGCGGCGTTCGGATCCTACGGGTGGAGCGGGGAGTCGGTCGCGCAGATCGAGGCGATACTTTCCGACATGAAGGTTGAGCTTCCCGAAGAATCAGTGCGGGTCAAGAACGTGCCAGGTGTCGATGTTCTGGGACGGTGCCGCGATCTGGGCGTGCTGCTGGGTGATAAACTTCTTGAACGGTTGCAATAACAGCGAACAGGGAGGGTGTGACAATGGAGCGATACGTCTGTGATATCTGCGGGTATGTGTACGATCCGGAAGAGGGAGATTCGGAGAACGGTGTTCCAGCAGGAACCCCTTTTGCAAAACTGCCGGATGACTGGACCTGTCCGGTCTGCGGCGCCGACAAGAGCCAGTTTTCGCCGGAATAGAAGTAACGTGCTGGAAAAATCGGCGCAGAGAAAAAGGATATGAACAATAAAAAAATTGACGAAGCCTTAAAAGAGGCTTACGAAGGCGAGGCAAAGGCGGTTCTCAAGCTCAAGGTATACGCCGCCAAAGCCGATACAGAAGGATATCCGGAGATTGCAAAGCTCTTCAGGGTCGTTGCAGCGTCGGAAGCGGTTCACGGAACAAGGGCATTGATGTTGCTTCGGGAAAGCGGTACCACTGAAGAGAATCTCGCCGCCGGCTTCGAGTCGGAAGAAAAAGTTGCCCGTGTAAGCTATGAGCGGTTCATACAGGAAGCCCTCGAGGACGGCAACAGGACGGCCGAGCTCCTTTTTACGCAGAGCAGGGATGTTGAGGAGACCCATGCCCGGCTTTACAAGAAAGCGCTCGATTCCATGGTCTCCGGGCGGGAAACATCCTATTTTATCTGCGAGGTCTGCGGCTACGTGTCGGAAGACGTGAGCCCGGAAACATGTCCTGTTTGCGGGGCGAAGCGGGAACGATTTTACGATTTCGATAATTTCTGTCGCTGACTTCCGCCGTTGCGAAAGAAAATGAGTTGCCAACAGGAAGCGGCGGGAAAGTTACTGTGAGCGGGTTCAGTCGATTGACGTGAGGAGTCGGAATTAACGGGTGAAACTGAACAGGTGGTTAAAGAACAGCGCCTTCGCGGAGAAGAACCTGTCGTACAAGCTGAATGTCATATTCGGCCTCTTTTTCCTGGTTCCCGTCTTTGGATTGTTGTATTTCGCCGTCAAATACGACATTCTTTCGGACGAGGCGCTTCCCTATTTTTTTATAATTCTTCTCGTCTTTTCGCTGCTTGGATTCACACTGCTGAGAGGTATTTTTGACCGCATTATCGGTATCTCACGGGAGGTGAAAAAACACGTCTTCTCCGGAGACCAGACAGCGGAGGGGAAGGGGGAGTCGGACGAGCTGGAGAACATCGCCGATTCATTCGCGGCAATGGAGCGCCGCGCCGATTCGGCATTTTCACGGCTCGAACGCAAGGTATCGGAAGTTTCCCTTCTCAAGGAATTGTCAGATCTCTGTTACGTGACCCTCGACTCGGAAGAGCTGCTTCACATAACGCTGGAACGGGCGCTGAAGCTGGCCGACGCCGACATAGGATCGGTGATGATTTTCGAGGGCCGTGACCGGGATCATTTCGTGGTCAGGGCCACCATCGGGCTGGGGGATCGCATCAGCATCGGCGACCGGGTTGATTTTGCCGCGAGTCTTGCCAGGTACGCCGTCATCAACAAGTCGCCGCTGGTTATTGAAGACATTGAAACCGACACCCGCTTCGGACGGATCAATCGACCCCAGTATGGAACAC
>DSBH01000053.1 GCA_011056825.1 Deltaproteobacteria bacterium
ATCTATCCCGGAAAACGACCAACGAGGGAAGTGTTTTGATCCGGGCCCTGTGATCAGCCCGGCCGTATCATCATTTTTAGGGCCTCAAAAGGCTCATACACCAGTGCACCATGAATCAATCGCTGATTTTGGGTGTCATGCCGACATTGGCATTTTATTTCATTTTAATGTACAGCACCCGGGAACATCCCGACAATAAAAACAGCGGAACGGATATTCCCGGAACGGTTGCAGGTATGAGCGCGCGGGGATGCGACATGTTTCATCCGGAAGAAACAGTCACCGTATTGATGCTCCTTCTGTTGAATACGGCAATGCTTATCTTCACCGATATATCTTCCACCATCGGCCTCTTTATCCTTAATCTCGCAGCCGTCGCCGCCATCGTCGCGTTCTCCTTTGTTCCGTCGGATGCTTCCGACCGGAACGGCATCCTGTCTTTCATCCGCGACTGGTATATCCTGGCATTCCTGATTTTCCTCTACCTGCAAAGCGGCCGCCTCGTTCCCCTTGTGAATCCCCATGACGTGGATTCCTTCATTATTCGCATCGACCGTTTCTTTTTTTTCGGACACGATCCCACCGTTCTGGTGGAACGGTTTATTCATCCGGTTCTTACCGAACTGTTCCAAATCGTCTACGCGAGTTTTTATCTTCTACCGCTCATCCTGTGCGTCCTGCTGTACCGGCGCGACAGTCGCAGGGAATTCCACACCGCGGCTGCCCTCATCGTCCTGGGATTCTACATTTCCTATATCGGGTATTATATCACGCCCGCCGTTGGTCCCCGGTTCACACTGGATCACCTTCAGTCGGTCCCGCTTCGGGGAACCTTCTTCTTTGACTACCTCCGGGCGCTTCTGGACGTGTCGAATACTCCCTTCCGCGACTGCTGTCCCAGTGGACACACGATGATCAGTCTGCTCACAATAATGCTGGCCCACCGTTTCAAAAAATCCTTCTTTACCCCGGCCCTCCTGTGGGCGTTGCTTCTCATATGTTCCACGGTGTATCTCAGGTATCACTATGTCTGGGATCTCGCCGTCGGCGCTATACTGGCGCTGGTTCTCTTCCACTTTCTGCCGCGCGTAGAAGCTGCCGTTGAGCGCAGCGTGTCCTACCAGAGGTCGCGCTCGTAGATACGGTAGGTCTTGTAGCAGTCAGCCCGGAGAACGTTGAGCGCGTCGATCATTTTCCGGTTCGTTTCCACCACCATGGAACAGTCCGACGCGTTATATCCCATCGAGGTTCCCTTTTCGATGGTCTTCAGGTAGAACACGTCGTCTATGTGCCGTCCCCGGTACTCGGGCAGCACGCCCATGACGATAGTCCTGACCCGTTTGCTTCGCTTCATCGCCCTCCAGGCTCTCAGGAACCGCCAGGGATACAACCGGCCGTTCAGAACGCGAAGCGCGGGACTGGCATCGGCGACGGTGATGCAGAAACCGATCGTTTTACCCTTGTCTTCCGCGAATATCGCAAGTTCAGGAATCACTATCAGCCTGAGTTCCTTAAAGAATGCTTTGAACTGTTTCTCCGTCAGGGGAAGATGCCCCCAGTTTTCCGCCCAGGCGACATTAAATATTTCCATGACTTCCCTGGCCCGTTGCGATATCTCGCGTCGTTTCAGGGTGCGATAGGTAATATTCTGATCCTTCATGAATGATTCTTTAACCTGTGAGAGGTAATGCCTGTAGTCCTCTATGTCGCGAACGAGAAAACAGTGCCAGTCAACACATTTTTGAAATCCCTTCGCTTCCGCCAGTACGGGATAGTAGGAGGCGAAATGAAAGAGCCCCGACGTGGGTAATATGTCCCCGCCCGACGTCTCGAATCCGACGGACTCGTAAATCGAGAAACTCTGTGGACCTTGAATGACCTCCTTGCCCTGCCGTTTGAGCCAGGATGCCGCCGCGTCGAACAGCGCGTCCGCCACTGCCTGATCATTTATAGATTCGAAAAATCCGAAAAATCCTGTCCGGTTGTCATAACGTTGCTCGTACAGATGGTTCACGTGGGCTGTAATCCTGCCCACCGGCCGGTTGCCGCGATACGCAAGAAACAGCTCCGCGTCGCCGATCTCGTAAAAGGAACCGTGCTTCCGGTCCAGCATTTTCATCTGGTCCCCTATGACCGGCGGAACCCAGGCATGATCGTTGTCATAAATACCGGTGGTCCAGGGAAGAAGAACAAAGGTTTTCAGATCCGCCGCGTTTCTGACCGAACGTATCACCACACCGCCTGACGCCATGATCAACCCTCCTTTTATGTATGCTTTTTTAAACGTTATAGAGCAAAGATATCCTTCAGTACAGTGATCTTTCACGGAACCACACTTCAACCCGGAAGGCGGACGCGGCCTGTTAGCCTGCCAAAAGCGATTGGAACCACCTTCCTGACAATCTGCATTAAGTCGCCGCGCAGCATATTGACAAGTCCAAAATCGTGATTATTTATTGATCAAAGAGGTATTACTCAACTATTCCGGTTTGTTAAATAGAAGAAAGGAGGTCGATTTCTATGTGGCTGTCAGGATTGAGAGGTTTCGATTGGATGCCCGATCTCTGGTCTGAAATCGATCGGATGCAGCAGGAAACGGGCCGTCTTCTTTCCGGTGCCGGCGCGGCGTCATACCAGAACTTTCCGGCGATCAACCTGTGGATGAACGAACATGACATGATCGTAACCGCGGAAGTCCCCGGCATTGATCCGTCTGATATGGATATTTCCGTCGAGGGTGAAATGCTGATTTTCAATGGATCTCGTCACCCGGAAAACGCCGGCGACGGGGCAAAATTCCATCGGCAGGAACGTCCTCAGGGCGGCTTTCGAAGAAAGATACGTCTGCCTTACCGCGCGGACAGCGGGAAGGTAGAAGCCCGTTACGACAAGGGAGTACTGAGTATTCGATTGCCGAGGCTCGAAGAAGACAAGCCGAGAAAGATCAGCATCAAGAGTGAGTGAGAAAAGGAGGTGACGATCATGATGGAAGCGGGGAAAGAGATTGAAACACGCAAGGAACAGGCTCCCGTGACCAGGGAAACCATCAGGAACCGGCCCGTCTACCTTCCGCCGGTGGATATCGTCGAAAACAACGATGCCATAATTCTTCTGGCCGACATGCCGGGCGTCGACGAAGGAAACATCGATATTGTGCTCGAAAAAGACGTACTTACCATTAACGGGACCGTGGAACCCGAATATCACGAAAATTACCGCATGGCATACGCGGAATACGGAACGGGTGATTTCCGTCGTTCCTTCACGGTAACCGACGCCATCGATCATGACAGGATCGAGGCAACCATGAAAAACGGTGTTCTGAAACTGGTTCTTCCCAAGGGCGAACGGGCACGGCCTAAAAAAATCTCGGTCACAACGGTGTGACGGCTTTTTCGACCGACAGACATGGCGTTGACCCGCCTCCAGCACCGGAGGCGGGTTTTTCATCGGTGAACGCCTCTTCATTTCTGGACTCAAAGAAGAGTTACGGAGCATGGTTAAATAATTTGACACGAGGCGTCTTTCGGGATAGGTCGAACACAACTGTGAAAAACGGCGGGTGGCGTAAAAAATTGCTGTTTTTACAGTTATTATCAACGAGGAGAACAACGTGACGCAATGAGTGAGATGTCATTCCTGGATTCGGCTTTTTTCGGCTGGGTCATTATACCCCTTTTTATTTTTATCGCCAGGATCGTCGACGTTTCCCTGGGGACTGTCCGGATCATCTATATATCCCGAGGAATGAAAGTTCTTTCCCCGATTTTCGGATTTTTCGAAATCATGATCTGGCTTCTCGCCATCGGCCAGATTATGCAGAACCTTACCAACATCGTGTATTACCTTGCCTACGCTTTTGGGTTTTCCGCGGGAAATTTCGTGGGAATCATTATCGAGGAGCGCCTGGCCATGGGCCGCATCGTTATCCGCATCATAACACAGATAGACGCCACGGTACTCGTGGAAAAATTAAGAAAATCAGGTTACGGTGTAACGGTAGCGAATGCTGAAGGATCAACTGGCCCTGTGCGCCTGATTTTCACCGTCGTCGAGCGAAAAGAAATGGAGAAGGTCATCGCCCTGGTAAAACAGTTCAACCCGAGAGCCTTCTTCTCCATTGAAGACGTCCGCACGGCCCGTGAAGGAATATTTCCGCCTTCCGGAAATTCCTTCATACATTTTCTGAAGTTCAGCCATAAAAACAAGTAACGGCTTCAGGCCCTGCGGACAGTGAAAAAAGGAGTTTGTCGTCGTGTTTTTCGTTTTAATCAACAGTTTTGTTCATAACCCTGTGGAAAAGCCTGTTGATGAATATTGTAAGGAGGCTGTAAATCAAGTGATTTTGCCCCGTGATTAAAGTTTAATCATATTATTTTATTAATAATATTAGATACTTACTGAAATATACCTGTATAGTCGTCGATGGTTTAATTTTTTTGATTAATCTTCAACAGGTGGTATTACTTTTGCAGGCCGTGCTGTCGCCGTTCGTGCCGCGAAGCCCGCTCCATCCCCCTTCTCAATGTATCCCCTTAATTCACCGAGTATTTTTTCGAATTCCTCTATCAGCGAGGCAACCCGGGGATTGGAACAGATTATTTCGGCATACATCCGGTGATTGCCTGCCATGACTCTGTCTAGGGCGGCGAGTCTTGATCGGAACAAGGGCGTGGCAAAGCGTTCCAGGTCTGAACGTTCAATGCCGCAATGCCCCAGCGTGAGAGCCAGAAGAATCGTATCCAGGTGGTTCAGGCCCTGCACGACCGCCATCACGCGGTCATGTTCCTCCGGTGTCGTTTCTATAATCTTTATCCCGGCGGCGGCGAAAATGCCGGACGGCCATGACGCCCACCGGTCAACCCGAGCGGGACACAGGACAATGCTGAGATCGTCCACGCTGTCCGGCCGGGGACCGAAGAGCGGATGACAACCCATCACTTCCGCCCCGGTCGATGAAAGCATGGCCCGAACGGGCGCTTCCTTGACCGAGGTAAGGTCCATAAGAAGCGAATCGCCGGAAAGGAGCGGCCCAACCCGGTCGATGACGGACAGCGTCGCCTCGATGGGAACACTTACGATCACCACGGAACAGCGGCGGGCCATTTCCTCGACGGCCATGCCGCTGTTTCGACCAGCCGCGTGAACCCGGTAGCCCTGGCCGCGCAGTATATCGGAGCACCAGCTCCCCATTCCCCCGGCACCGCCGATAATGCCTATTTCAAAACTCCCTTCTTTCACGCCAATGACCCCCAAAAACAATTTTTTACCCGGCCCCTTCGCGAACCGACTGTTTTCTATACCACAGAGCAGACGGACATGCATAGGCGGAGGCGCCCGAATAATTCACCAGGCCTCGCCGACTCTCCGTTTCCTGAACGGGCTGCCGTCCCGAAGTCCGGCGCAGCCTTTCCGTGATCTTTCTATTGCCAGTGCCATCTTTTCGTGGTCTTTGATTCCGGGCGCCGATTCGACCCCGCTGTTGAAATCAACAGCCGCGGGGCGGACCTTCGTCAGCGCTTCGCCGATATTGCCCGGGTCGAGCCCCCCCGCGAGAATGACCGGCCTTCGCGTCCCGATCGTTTGCGCCGCAGTCCAGTTCGATCTCCTGCCCGTTCCGCCGTAAGAATCGCCGGCTCTCGCGTCCACGAGAATGGCGGCGGCCGGATAGTCCAGGGCGACTTCGAGTGCCGCGTCGTCACGAATGTCCACGGCCTTGATGACGATGGATGCTGAAAGCGAACGGGCGTATTCCGGCGACTCGTCTCCGTGAAGCTGCACCATGTCGAGGCGGCAGTTCTCGATGACGTACGTGACGACAGCCGGGTCTTCATTCACGAAAACTCCGACCCTGACCACATTCGACGGCAGTCGCCCGATAATGTTTACCGCCTTGTCCACGGATATGCACCGCGGACTTTTACGAAAAAAAATAAATCCCAGTGCGTCCACTCCCATGTCCGAGGCCGCCAGCGCGTCCTCAGGCCGCGTTATACCGCATACTTTTACCTGCATTCGCTCACGTCCTTTCCGCTCAGCAGGTGTTCCAGCACCTTTCCGGGATCATTTGCCCGGGACAATGCCTCGCCCACCAGAAACGCCTTGATTCCGGTCGCCCGCAGCCTTTCCATGTCAGCCCTGTCCCGGATGCCGCTCTCCGCGACGACGCAAACCGCGGGAGGAACGAGCGGCGCAAGGTATTCGCTTGTCGCGATATCGACGCGGAAGGTTTTCAGATCCCGGTTGTTGATGCCGACGACGCCAGCCCCAACGATGATCGCCTCCTCCAGTTCCCTTTCATTCCGTATTTCAACAAGCGCTTCCATTCCGAGCGACCCGGCGAGAACCAGGAAATCTGCGAGCTCACTGCGCCCGAGGAGGCCGACAAGCAGCAGGAGCGCGTCGCCGCCGGCAGCCCGCGTTTCATACACCTGGTACGCGTCGATGATAAAATCCTTGCGAAGTACCGGTAGCGACACGGCCTCCCGCGTCTCGACCAGATGGGCGAGACTCCCCTCGAAATAATCCTCCTCGGTAAGCACCGACAGTGCCGCCGCCCCTCCCCGCTCGCAGGCCGCCGCACGGTCGGCGGGATCGAAATCATCGATGATCCGCCCCGCCGACGGCGAAGCGCGCTTGATCTCGGCGATGACGGCACAGTCGCCGGTTTCGAGCGAACCCTTGAAATCGCGGATATCGTCCCGTTCTTCCGCGGCCGTCCTGAGCAGCGGCAACGGAATGACACGCTTGCGGTTTTCCAGTCGCTCTTTCACTGATTCCACGATTCGGTCGACAATCATGGTTCACCTCACGCGTTTGTCATCTCGATGAGGGACTGCAGTACCTTCATTGCCGACCCGTCGTCGATGCATTGCCGTGCCGTTTCGATTCCGGCGGAAAGATCGGGGGCAATGGACGCCGCCGTAATGGCCAGGCCCGCGTTGAGCAGCACCACGTCCCGGTGAGGTCCTTCTTCGCCCGAAAGCACCGCTTTCGTGATTTGTGCGTTCCCTTCCGCGTCGCCTCCCGCAAGAGACGAGATGTCGTGATAACCACCGAAATAGGGCGATGGATCGATATTATACGTTACAATAAGACCGTCATCGAGTTCGGAAACACGTGTTTCTCCGGTAACGGTCGCCTCGTCGATGCCATCGGAACCACAGACCACGAAGGCCCTCTTCGATCCAAGCCGCTCCAGCACGGCAGCGAATACTTCAGTGAGACGCGAATCGTACACGCCCAGGAGCTGCACCGTCGCGCCCGCCGGGTTGGTGAGCGGCCCCAGCATGTTGAAAATTGACCTGGTTCCCAGCTCCCG
>DSBH01000231.1 GCA_011056825.1 Deltaproteobacteria bacterium
ATACGCTTTTCCGGCAAGTACGGTCATATGCTCACGGAAATAACAAAGCCCCAGAGGTTGATCATGGAAAGCCTGGAGGTCAGCCCGCCAGCATAGTTATAAAGTGGGCGGGAATTTAGGTTGGATAAGGACGAATACCGATATGCCTTCGTAACAAGTTCGAAAAAATCCTATCTCTGGTTTTTGTCGCGTACTCCCACAGTTTCGCGGGAATTAAAAGAAAAGTTCATATCGAAGATCCAGGAGAAGGGGTTCGATCCGGACGAGGTTATCTGGGTGAACCAGCAATAATCATCTCCAGGGGGACGCAGAAGTATCTAGAGGGACGTAGTTAACAAATTAACTTATTGCCGGAAACAACAGGGAAGAATCTCTTCTTTCGTTTCATTCGGGTATAAATCCAAGAAGGTTTTTCTCCCGTATCAGGTGGTCGATGGCTTCGTGAAGATCGTCCAGTGTTCCATTGTTGAGGATGGTGAAATCAGCCATATCCTGAGCCTCTTCGATGTGGAACAGTTCTTCTTCACGGTTTTCCTGTTCCAGGAATTGTTCAAAGCTTTCGGGGTCTCTCTCTTCGCCCCGCCCCGCCAGCCTCTCGAAGCGGAGCCTGGAATAGGATACTTCCACATTGACCAGGACACAATCTCCGCCGAATACGGATTTAAGAACCGTAACGTCGGCCAGTGACCGTACGCCACTTATTCCCACGGCCGTCGGATGTTCATCCCTGATTCTATCCGCCAGGAGACGTATGAAACATCCCTCGCCCATGTCGTCGAAATAGCGTTTCGATATGGCGCCCAGGTTCTCGCGGGTCGGTTCAATGCCTTCGCGGGCGGCTATTTCGCGCACCATGTCGCCCGTGGAATAAAAAGGAATGCCGTATGCCGTTCGTATGTGTTTCAGTACCTCGTCCTTACCCGAACCATTTTTGCCCACCGAGCCGATGATTTTCATAATTCCCCCTCTCCCGGAATAATGCGGGTGCAACAGCGTATTTCGCAGGTGCAATGTAAGGCACCGCGGAAGGTCTGTCAAGCTTCGCGTGTCGTGCCGGCTTATGTCAAACAAGACATAAGAATTTAATATTTCTCATTTTTTTTGCGTCAATTGTGCTTGACTTTGATCAGTCGCGTTGCTATGGAAAAAATATGACTGGCGGTCAATGACCGCTGTACAGGTTTTCCTGCCGTTGAAAGCGGTAATTATTATTGCTTCATTATATACTTGGAGAAAGGAGCGATCAGTATGAATGTCAGCAGGCGAGGTTTCTTGAAGATCTCGGGCGCCGTTCTGGCGAGCAGCGGCCTCGGCGTAAGCCTGAAGCCGGTTTCCGCCTACGCGGAACCGCTGAAGATAGCCTACGCGAAAGAGACCACTACAATCTGTCCCTACTGTTCGGTGGGCTGCGGCATTATCGTATCCACCCGCGGCGGGAAGGTGATTAACACGGAAGGTGATCCTGATCATCCCATCAACCGGGGCGCCTTGTGCAGCAAGGGGGGATCGGTATATCAGATGTCGGTCAACAAGAACCGACTCGACAAGCCGCTGTACCGGGCTCCCTATTCATCGGAATGGAAGGAAGTGAGCTGGGACTGGGCCCTTGACAAGATCGCCGACAATGCGAAGAAATCCCGTGACGAGAGTTTCGTGGAGCGGAACGGCAGGGGCCAGGTGGTTAACCGCACAGAGGGCGTCGCTTCAATCGGCAGCGCGGCGCTGGACAACGAAGAGTTGTTTATATATCAGAAATTCCTGAGGGGGTTGGGTCTGGTCTATATTGAGCACCAGGCCCGTATCTGACACTCCGCCACTGTTGCGGCTCTGGCAGAGTCGTTCGGACGCGGCGCGATGACCAATCACTGGAACGATATCGAAAACAGTGATTGCGTATTGGCGATGGGGAGCAACCCTGCGTCAAACCACCCGATATCATTCAAATATGTAACAAAGGCCATGGAGAAGGGAGCGCCCCTGATCAGCGTGGACCCCCGGTTCACCCAGACCTCGGCGCGGGCCAATATTTACGCTCCCCTTCGGTCGGGAACGGATATCGCTTTTCTCGGCGGTATGATCAAATACATTCTCGACAACAACCTGATCCACGAGAAATACGTGAAGGCCTATACCAACGCCTCCTTTCTCGTGAACCCCGATTTCAAGATGCCCGGCGAGAACAACGGCGTTTTCTCGGGTCTCGTGGAAAACAAGTACGACAAAAGCACCTGGTCGTATCAGACCGATGCGGATGGCGTGATTCTGAAGGACCCGACGCTGTCCGATCCCAACTGCGTCTACCGGCTTCTGAAAAAACATTACAAGAGGTATACGCCCGAGGTCGTGTCGAACATAACCGGGACACCGAAGGACAAGCTGCTTGCCGTGTACGAGGCATACACAAAAACAGGAAAACCCGGCAAGGCGGGAACAATTATGTATGCCATGGGATGGACCCAGCACACGGTAGGCGTCCAGAATATCCGGGCCATGAGTATCATCCAGTTGCTGCTCGGCAACATGGGCGTGGCCGGCGGCGGCGTGAACGCGCTGCGCGGCGAATCGAACGTCCAGGGTTCCACGGACATGGCGCTCCTGTTCCACATTCTCCCCGGCTACCTAAAAACTCCCGTGGCATCATTGCAGACACTGGAAGAGTACAACAAGAAAAACACGCCTGCCACGAATGAGCCGAAAAGCCTGAACTGGTGGAAAAATTATTCCAAGTACATGGCAAGTCTTCTGCGGGCGCATTACGGGATGAACGTCACCCTGGAAGAGGCATACAATTATTTGCCGAAGCGCGACGACGGTCAGGACTGCTCCTGGCTGACGCTTTTCGACAGCATGTACAAGGGCAAGTTCTCCGGATTGTTCGCCTGGGGTATGAATCCCGCCTGCAGCGGCGCCAGTTCGCACAAGGTGCGCCAGGCTCTGACCCAGCTTGACTGGATGGTGAACGTCAACGTGTATGACAACGAGACGGGCTCTTTCTGGAGAGAACCGGGACTCGACCCGTCCAAGATCAAGACGGAAGTATTCATGTTGCCCTGTTCCTCCTTCATGGAAAAAGAAGGAAGTATAACCAACAGCGGCCGCTGGATGCAGTGGCGTTACAAGGCCGTTGATTCGCCCGGCGTGGCGATGCCCGACGGCGACATCATGACGGAGCTGTTCTACCGGCTCAAAGAACGCTATGAAAAGGACGGCGGCCCGCTTGCAGATGCCGTTACCAGGCTGACATGGGACTACGGTGTCAAGGACGGCGCCGGCCGGATCCATCATTTCGATCCTGATTACGTGGCCAGGGAAGTGAACGGCTATTTTCTGGAAGACAAGGTCATCGGCGGCGTGCTGTACAAGAAAGGTACCCTTGTTCCCAGTTTCGGTCTGCTGCAGGACGACGGTTCGACGTCATCGGGGAACTGGCTGTATTGCAATTCCTACACCGAAAAGGGCAATATGGCGAAGAGACGGGGCAACGAAGACAAGTCGCACATAGGTCTTTACTCTGACTGGGCCTGGTGCTGGCCTCTGAACCGGAGGATCATCTATAACGGCGCTTCGGTTGATCCTGACACGGGCGTGCCCTGGGACAAGAAAAATCCTGTCATTCGCTGGGATGGCGCAAGGTGGAAGGGCGATGTGCCCGACGGCGTTGCGGCGCCCGGCGCGGGACGGCCTCCTTTCATCATGAAACCGGACGGCGTGGCGAATATATTCGGGCCCGGGCTGGCCGACGGGCCTTTCCCGGAACATTACGAACCGCTCGAATGTCCCATTGAGGAAAACCTGCTGTCGCCGCAGTTTATCAATCCAACCATCGTGAGGTGGGACGAGGTCGGAACGGGAACCAGTGTTGACGCGAGAGCAACCTGCGATCCCCGGTTCCCCTTCGTCTGTTCCACCTACCGGGTGTCCGAGCACTGGCAGACGGGCGTCCTGACACGGTGGGCACCCTGGCTGGCCGAAATGCAGCCGGAGCTGTTCGTGGAAATAGGCAGCGAACTGGCGCGCCTCAAAGGGTTTAAAAACGGTGAACATGTGATGGTCAAGTCGGTCCGCGGCGAAGTTGAGGCCGTGGCCATCGTGACGGACCGCTATAAACCCATGAAAGTGGCCGGAATGACGGTCCACCAGGTCGGCATCCCCTGGCACTACGGATGGGTGACCACGAACATGAGAAAATACGTCCATGGAGACAAGGTTCCCGAAGTCTTCACAAGCGGTGATTCGGCGAATCTCTTGACGCCCTTTATCGGGGACCCGAATACGGGTATTCCCGAAAGCAAGGCCTTCATGGTCAACGTTGAACGGAAGGGGGTGTAAGCCATGGCGGAAAAAATTAAACTCTACGATACAAGTAAATGCACCGGGTGTCGCGCCTGCCAGTTGGCCTGCAAACAGTGGAACGCCCTGCCGGCGGGGCAGACATACAATGCCGGCACCTACCAGAATCCCCCCGACCTTCAGTCGAATACATGGATGCTGATACGTTTCCAGGAGATGTCCAACGGTAACGGGGACGTCAAATGGCTGTTCAGGAAAGACGCCTGTATGCATTGTACCGACGCGGCCTGTATCAAGGTATGCCCCAGCGGGGCACTCTTCCGGACAAAATATGGTTCGGTGGCTCTGGACAGGGACAAGTGCATCGGTTGCAAGGAATGTATCTCCGCCTGTCCCTTCGATGTTCCCCGCTATGATCCGGTAACGGACAAGATAGCGAAATGCGATCTCTGCTTTTCGAGAATCGACCGGGGTATGGAGCCGGCCTGCGTGAAGGCCTGTCCCACGGGCGCCCTGAGTTTCGGCGACAAGGACGAAATGATCGCCAGGGCCCACGCCCGGGTAAAGGAGCTGGGCGGCGACGCCAACGTGTACGGCGACCAGTTCGTCGGCGGGACGCACATGCTTTACGTGCTTACTGAAAAGCCCGATGTTTACGATGAGCTTCCCGAGCGGCCGCGCGTGCCTCTCACGGTGATCGCCTGGAAAGACTGGTTCAAGCCGTTGACGCTTCTGGCAGCGGGCGGTGTGCTGGCGGGTTCTTTCATTCACTACCTCACGCACGGACCGAAGGACACCAGCGGTGACGACCAGGCCGGCGGGGAAGGAGGAGAATAACCATGATTCCGAAAAAGGGTATGATCAAGTCGACTGACGCGTTTGAACGACTCGTGCACTGGTGGCTTGCCATCACCTGTATTATTCTTATTCTCACGGGGCTGGGCATGATGTTTCACTCGTTTAATTTTCTCGGGACACCCTTGGGAGGGTTGAAGAACCTGAAACTGGTGCATAACTTCACGGGTCTCCTGTTCGCCCCGGCGCTTTTCTTCGCTATTCTGATCTGGTGGCGCGAGGCGGGCGTTTTCAAGATGCCGGAGGACCTTGAATGGATCAAGGTCGCCGGCGGGTACTTGTGGCACGTGGATGATGTTCCGGAGACGGGTAAGTACAATCCCGGCCAGAAGGCCTTTTTTCTCGCCGTGGCGATATTCGGTATTCTCATGGTCGCAAGCGGTCTGATCATGTGGTTTCCCCTGTCGCTGCCGAGCGGGCTGGTGCAGTGGATGTATCCGCTTCACGCGCTGGGAATGCTGGTAATTTTCCCCTTCGTGCTGGTGCACATCTACCTCGGCACGATTGGTGTTCCCGGTTCTGCTCGGGCCATCTTCACGGGGTACGTGACCCGGTCCTGGGCGGAGAAGCAGTGCCCCGGCTGGTTGAAAGAAATGGAAGAGGAAGGCAGACTGGAAATCTACGGGGAAGAAAAAGAGGAAGCGGCCCACGGCTAGGCGCAATACAGAGAGACAATAACCGAAAAAGGTCCGGCCCGTCGGGGTCGGACCTTTTGTTTCTCGGGTCTGTTCGCTTTGACGAATTGCTTGAAATCGGGCAGTAAAAAATATATACAGCACGGGACGTGAAAAACCCCTGCAGAGGTGGAAAAATGGCACAAAAATTAAAAGATTCGCTCAAAACGATCGAAAGTTATAAGCACGCGAGCCCGCATTACGAGGAATTGCTCGACATCCTCGGCGATATTCTTATTCTGCGCGAAGAATATCGCCGAAAGATAGAGCGGGACATCTATACAGTCGAGGAATCTCTCACGGAAGCGAAACTCAGGGGAGGCATGCCCCTGGTTGATTTCATGAGTGGTGACATTGATCTCGAGGAGCCGAAAAAATATTTTCTTGCCTTGCTGGAGCTGGCCGAAGAGCGTGATCTTGGAGAGGCACGACAGATACGACAGGACCTTGAATCGGGTGACATCGATTTTGCAGAAATGGTGAGGGCCTCGTTCGATGGCGGGTCAGCGGACGATGCCGCCGATATTGATGACGCTGACGGCGAAGAGATTTTCGATCTTCTGGGGTTTCTGGTGGAAGAAAGCCTGCGGCCCTCCCTTGAGGGTTTCGCCGACCGGTATGCCGAAGTTGTAAACGCGTCAGAATGGGCTGAAGGATACTGCCCCATCTGCGGCAGGGAACCGAAAATCGCCCAGTTGAAAAACGACGAGGGAGAAAAATATCTCTTTTGCGGCCAGTGCGGATTCGAATGGCGTTATCCCCGTCTCAAGTGTCCTTTCTGCGAGAACGAGGACCAGCAGACACTCGCTTTTTTCACCGTGGAAGATGATGAGCGCTACCGCGTTGATGTCTGCAACGTGTGCAACCGCTACATAAAAACGATCGATTTCAGGAACACGAAGGAAAAGCCGAATCTCGACGTCGAGGATATCGCCACGCTGCACCTCGATATTCTGGCCAGTGACGAGGGCTACGACTGATAGTTCCTTTCCGCGAGAAGAATGTTACGGAGTAGCCCTGTATGCGCGACCGGGATATCGCCGAAGTGATCGCTCTCATCAGGGACGCCGTCAAGGTGGAACGTTTACCCATGATCGACGCCGCGTTCGCGGAACGGCCGGACCCATACCGTATTCTGATATCAACGTTGCTCAGCCTTCGCACGAAGGATGAAGTAACCTGTCTTGCCGACGGGCGTCTGTTCGCCCTGGCAACGACTCCGGAAGAGATGGTCCGTCTTCCGGAGCACGTGATCAGGAATGCAATTTATCCCGTGGGGTTTTATCGGAAAAAGGCCGAGACGATACTACACGTTTCCCGGGAGTTGATCGAGAAATTCGGATCGCGGGTTCCCGACACCGTCGAGGGGCTGGTCGCCATTCGCGGCGTGGGAAGAAAGACGGCCAATCTTGTCGTGTCGGCCGGTTACGGCCTGCCGGCCCTGTGCGTGGATACCCATGTGCACCGAGTGTCCAAC
>DSBH01000055.1 GCA_011056825.1 Deltaproteobacteria bacterium
CATTTCTGTTGTCTTTGACCTGAAATACGTGGTCAAGCTCCCCTCCTACGATGTACGGATTATCTTTGATTATGAGAAGTATCACGAGATGGAAAACGAGTATACGTACGCGCGAGACAAGACAAAAAAACGAAAACGATACTGGGACCCCAAGTGGTATAATCTATTCAACATAAGTACCCGGAAAGTAACGACCGTAACGGAAGAGGAGCAAAAACAGATGATGGATTTCCTGACGGAAACCGGAACGGTCACCTTTGAAGAGATAGACCACATACCGGACCGGGATCAGGAAATCGTTGACAGCGCGCTTCGCAAGATGGTTCTGGAGTCTTTTTTCGACATGCAGAGTCGTCTCGGCCAACCATCGGAAGAGGAGATTACAGGAGCGGACCCTGATGAGTCGGATCAGGAAGCCATGAAGGCAATGCGTGAAGAAGCGGCCAAGGTGAACCATTATCGCTATACCGTGTTCCAGAGGAAAGAAATTTCTCGAAAGTCTAAATACTCAATTACACTTTCGGGCATTACTTCCCGCTACGAACAGCACACCATGACCGGCAACGTGGGCGCCTGGTACGAGAAGTACAAGGATAACCCCCAGGTTGTTGCCGAGGTGAATCTGGATGATCCCTTCTTCCAGCGTCGGGAAATGCGCTTTGTCATCGACAACGAGGCCTATGATATATTCAAGGAAATGGTAAACTATGCCACAATTCAGATTCGGGTGCCGCGAGAAGGTGGGCGCCCCTTCATCGATGAAAGGACTATTGATCGCAAGTATCTCGAAGAAAACGGCCAGACAGCGACCTTAACGTACGCCCGCATGGGCGACGATGCCCAGACCTTTGAATATGCAACCCAGTGGAGCCTGCGGGGTGGATACCTGTATCCCGAAAAGCCGCAATGGCGAAAGGGCGACATGATGGCCGTAACCCTCGCCGCTCCGGTCAGTCCCATGGTGATTGAGGCGGAAGCTGATCTTGCGGAGCTTGAAGAGATGGACGTGGCGCGGGTGAGTGTTGAACTGCGTTACAACAGGTTCGGGAAATCCTTTGTCGACCAGAGAGGACTGTCACTGTCCCCGGGGGTCGGCGAACCCGTCGTGGACCATGTCATTTACCATGACTCTGACAGCGACAAAGTGGAATACCGGCTTGTTTACTTTCACAAAAAGCTGGGACGAATTGTAGATAATCAGTGGCAGCCCGTGCGCGGCGCCTATATTTATTGTGCTCCAACGGAACTGCTCATCAACAAGGTGCGCGAGTTACTGAACTAATGAAAAGATGAGGTGAGAGGAAACTCTCGCAGTATCATTCGGGGGACGTTGAAGCGAATACAGACGCCTGATTATGTGCCGTCGGGATGAACTTCCGGAAGCTGCAGCACTTCGCTGCAGCTTTTTTTAAGCCGAGTATTCCTTCAGTATTGTAAAGTCTGCCGTCTTCTTTTTGTTACCGTTCTTGTTGCGAAAGAGCGTGAGCGCCGACCACCGATCTGAATAACGGATTTTTCAGAAAGGACTCTATGATCGGTTCTGCAGTGTCCTGATGAAGCTTTCATCTTGACAAACATCAAACCGTGATTAATTTACTCGTGAAACCGGAATACGGTAGTGATACCGGAAAGTTAAAGACGAGACGGCGGAATCGCTGATGTTGAAAAGGCGATCCGACGCGAACAGAAAAATCAATGACAGAGAGGAGGGATCACCGTGGCAATCAGAGATCTCATTCCAGGCAACAGGAGCAGGAGCAGACTTCCCGTTCGTCGGGAAGAAGAGCATCCTTTCGTCAGCCTGCAGCGCAACATCAATGATGTTTTTGATTCTTTTTTCAGTGATTTCGGGAGATTTCCCTTCTATGACATGGAAGAATGGCAGGGAAGTTTCGCGCCGAGCATCGACGTGAGAGAGAATGATTCCGAGATCGAGATTACGGCGGAACTTCCAGGCATGGATGAAAATGACATCGATGTTTCGCTGACGAAGGACGCCCTTGTGCTTAAAGGAGAAAAAAAGGACGAGAAAGAAGAAAAAGACAAGGGATACTGGCATATGGAACGCCGGTACGGTTCGTTCCAGCGCATGATACCCATGCCCGAGGGAATCGACGATGAAAAGGCGGAGGCATCTTTCAAGAAGGGTGTGCTGAAAATCCGCGTTCCCAAAACGGCTGAAGCTGCGTCAGCCGGCAAAAAAATTGACATTAAAACCGAGTAAGACATTATTGGTTCTTTGATTCACGGTTCCGTGCCCACCGGTGGGGGACCGGGAAAGCGGTAACCCAACAGGCATCCCGAAGGTCGAACGGACCTTCGGGATATTTTTGTTATTATCCGTTTCGCTTCGGAACTACCTGAACGCGGTGGCGAAAAGAATTCGGAAAATCAAGCCTTTTTTCATTTCCCGCAGGTCCATGAACCTTGCGGAATATGCCGTCGTGATTTAACATGCATCGAATGAACAGCGCTGTTCGCGGGAGTTCTTCGAAAGCGGCGCTGAAATGAACGTCCCGTTTTGAGGGCGATACGAAAAGGACGACAAGGGTGACAGAAAAACGATCGGTATCGAAACGGCAGTCGGATGAGAAAAGAGCGCCCGTTTCTTTCACGCCTTTTAATGTGGCTGAAGGAGACCTGTGGCAACGGATCATGGAACTGCCCGATCCCCGGGAGGCCGTGCGGCGTTTGTCCCGGCAGGATTATTATTGGCTGGTGAAAAAAATGGATGACCAGCGGCCCCTGCTGCTTGTTCTCGGGTCGGAACAGCAGTGGCAACATCTTCTTGATATGGATGTGTGGAACGGCGACCGGATCGACGGCGTACGGCTTGAAGGATGGGTGGAACAATTCATGGAGTCCGATCCCGAACGATTCGTCCCGTGGTTTCTGACGGATGGTTTATTTCTGGCTTACCGTTACCTGTACGGAGCTGTCGAAGTCATAACGATCGATCCCGCCGACGATGACGGCGTCGAAGTGCCGGAGGGGTTTTTTTCAATTGACAGCGTGATTTTTGTTCGTCCACGCGACGAGGAACTGTACCCCGTTGTCCGGAGTCTTCTCGAGACGATGGCCGATTTCGATCAACGGCGTTACGAGTGGGTACTGATGACGCTCGGAGGCATAATCCCGGCCGAGATGGAAGAAGAAATGTATCATTTCAGGAAGGCCCGGCTGGCAGATGACGGGTTCCTCCCTTTTAACGAGGCACTCGAGATATACGCGCCGCTTGATCCCGCCGATCTCGGAACGGATCGTGATCACCGGTTTATCGATTCACGACCCGATATGGAGGAAGATGATAAGTACGCCGTGCCCCGGCTTCCGCTCGCCCATGCCGGTTCGCTGAACCTGCTCGGGCGGGCCATGGAACGGATCTCCGATACAGCCACCTTTGACCGGCTCTGTTTCGAGTTCGCCGGTCTCGGCAACAGGATTGTTGTGGCCGACGGATTGACGGGCCGGGAACTTGAGGAGCTGACAACGGCGGGCGGCAAGGCCGCAGCGTATGTGAGTCTTGCACTGGAAGAACTTTACGGTGGAGATGAGATGGAGGCGGAAAAAGCTCTGCGTCTTCATCCGCTTTCGTCCCTGTTCCGCGTAGGATACGGTTTTGTGGCGGATATCGCACGGGAAGCACGGCGATTCGTTGGTGAAGGCTGGTTCAGGGAAGCCGGCATAGCCACGTCATTCTGGGGGGAGCCGGAAGACTCGATGCTGTCCGGATTGCTGGCGGGGCGTCCGAAATTTTACGATATGTCGTCCGATCATGCCGGGTACCGTGAATTCGAGTATACCCGTGATCTGGAATCCTGTCGTGCCGCGTTGGATGATCTGCTCGTTCTGGACAGGCTCTTTGCACAACTGGACAGGGCGTATCCGTTGGATCGCAATTTGGCGGTTTCTCCGGGCATCACCTTCCGGCAGCTTCTTCTTACCTTTTTCGCGCGCATGATGACGGGAGCAGAACCGGGATATTTCGGACTTTCTCCTTCATCTGCGAGGCAATTTCTTGAACTCGCCCGCCGAGGGGAGTCGGGACCTCCTTACCGTATGTCCCGCTTGAGCGGAGAGTTTGCGACGGCATTCACGCCATTCATGGAAAACGAGACCCCGCGACGGAAGGAAATGCTCGGGAATGTTCTTGCGTCGGTCTGGCGCGAGTTTCAGGAAGAATATGAAATGGTGGCCGGCGACGATCTGAAGGCGCGGTACTCCAGGCTGATACTCATCGAGGAACCGGAAAAGTAAGGCCGGTTGCACGAAGGGGGGATCAGAATCGATCCCCCCTTCGTTTATTCGCCTGATGAGTTGATTGAGCGGTTTGTTACAGGCCCTGTTTTTTCTCTGTTTCCAGAATATCCAGCGTGGTTTTGATGACCGTGTCGGCATTGAGCGACATGCTGTTGATGCCGCATTCCACGAGGAAACGGGCGAATTCCGGATAGTCGCTCGGAGCCTGGCCGCAGATGCCTATTTTCTTCCCGATGGTTTTCGCCTTCGAAATGGCGGTCCTGATCAGTTCGAGCACCGCTTCGTTTCGTTCATCAAAGATATGTGCTACCAGTGAGGAATCACGGTCCAGTCCCAGGGAAAGCTGGGTCAGGTCGTTCGATCCGATGGAGAATCCGTCGAATATCTCGCCGAATTTCTCGATGAGAATGACATTGCTGGGAATTTCCACCATCATGTAAAATTCAAGACCGTTTTCTCCCTGCGTGAGGCCGTTTTCTCCCATGACCCGGATGACTTCCTTGCCCTCGTCGACAGTCCGGCAGAAGGGAACCATGAGTTTTACGTTGGAAAGTCCCATTTCATCCCGCACTTTTTTCATGGCCTTGCATTCAAGCGCGAATCCTTCCCGGTAACGGTCGTTGTAGTAACGCGAGGCGCCGCGGAACCCGATCATGGGGTTTTCCTCCTCGGCTTCGAAAAAGGAACCGCCGAGCAGGTTGGCATACTCATTACTCTTGAAATCGCTCATCCTGACGATGACATCGTTCGGATAGAACGCCGCCGCGATTTTGGCAACACCCTGGGCCAACCTGTCGACGAAGAAATCCCCCTTCGTCTCGTAGCCGCGGGTCAGGAGCTCGATTTGCCGCCGCACCTTTTTATTTGTCACCGTCTCGAAATTGATCAGTGCCATGGGATGTATCTGGATGTTGCTGATAATGAATTCCAGGCGGGCGAGACCGACGCCGTCGTTGGGAATCGAGGCGTAATTGAAAGCCATGTCGGGATTGCCGACGTTGAGCATGATGTTCGTTTTCGGACGCTTCATTTCGTCGAGGCTGATCCGGTCGACGTTGAACTTGAGTATGCCCTCGTAGACGCGGCCTTCCTCGCCTTCGGCGCAGGAAACGGTCACGTCTTTTACCTTTTCAAGTGCCTCCGTTCCGTTCGATGTTCCCACGATACAGGGTACACCCAGTTCACGACTGACGATCGCCGCGTGGCAGGTTCTGCCTCCCTTGTTGGTGACAATAGCGGCCGCGATTTTCATGATCGGTTCCCAGTCGGGATCGGTCATGTCGGTGACCAGCACCTCGCCGGCCTTGAAATCCCTGATTTCAGTGACCTTGTGAATGACATTGACCGGGCCCGCGCCGATTTTCGATCCCACGGCCGTACCCGTTACCACCGGAGTTTTCTGCTCGAGCAGTTCATAGCTTTCCAGGATGTTCATGTCACGCTGCGACTGGACCGTTTCCGGCCGCGCCTGAAGAATGAACAGGTCGCCCGTGACACCGTCCTTGCCCCATTCGATGTCCATGGGTTTGAAGTAGCCGGCCTGCTGTGAATAATGATCTTCTATAATCATGGTCCATTCAGCAAGCTTGATGATTTCGTCGTCTGTGATGCAGAATTTCTGTCGATCTTTTTTGGAAACGGGGATGGTCTTCGTCGATTCTTCCTTGTTGCGTGCGTAAACCATCTTCACTTCCTTGGCTCCCAGCTTTTTTTGAACAATAGGCCGGAAACCCTTGCGAAGCGTGGGCTTGAAGACATAAAACTCGTCGGGATTGACTGTTCCCTGCACGACAGTTTCGCCCAGGCCGTATGAACCGGTAATAAGAACGGCGTCTTGGAATCCCGATTCCGTATCGATGGAAAAAATAACGCCGGATGAGGCAATATCGGAACGGACCATTTTCTGGACGCCAATGGACAAGGCGACCTCCATGTGGTCGAAATTCTTGTCGAACCGATACGAAATGGCCCTGTTCGTGAAAAGTGAGGCGAAACATTTTCTGCAGGCGTCGATGAGCGCCTCAGGTCCGCGGATGTTCAGAAAGGTTTCCTGCTGGCCGGCGAAACTGGCGTCGGGAAGGTCCTCCGCCGTGGCGGAACTGCGGACTGCTACGTCGGTATTCTTTCCGTACTCTTTGCACAACTCGGCGTAGGCTGCCTTGATTTCCTTCTCCAGGTCGTCGGGAAGCGACGCATTGTAAATGAGCGAACGAATCTTTTCACCCTTTGTTGCCAGACCTTGCAGATTGCGGGTGTCCAGATCCGATAGAAGGTTCTCGATTTCGGCCCTGATGCCGGCCGATTCGAGCAGGTACCGATAGGCGTGGGCGGTTATTGCGAAGCCGTCGGGAATGCTCACCCCCTTGGGGGTCAGTTCGCGTCTCATCTCGCCCAGCGATGCATTTTTGCCGCCGACCTGGGGAATGTCTCCAAGCCTCAAATTGTCGAACCATATGATTAACCGAGTATCATCCATGGAAAGACCTCCTGTGGGGGTTCTTTTTGTGAGGAGAAAATATCTATCAGTATTGTTCCGTTAAGTCAACTTGAAAGCCCGCCGGGATGCTCTGAAAACGTGAATAACAGGCAAAACCGGCGGTTTGTTCCACGTGACGGCACCCGGGGTTCACGGCAGACGCTGCCGTAAAATGTGGTGGGCCTCGTCGAGCTGTTCGGGGGTGTTGATACCCGTCGCTTCCCGGTGGTCTGTCAGCTCATACGCGCAGACGGTACGACCTCTCCGGGCGGCCTCCCCGACAATGTCCGTAAGATAATACTCCCGCTGCGCGTTGTCGGTCCTTACCGCGTCGAGTGCGTCAAACAGGAAGTCACTCTCAACGCAATAGATACCCGTGTTTATTTCGCCGATTTTTTTTTCGGCATCACCGGTGTCCGCCTCCTCGACGATACCGGCGACACGACCTTCGGCGTCCCTGATTACACGTCCGTATCCCGAAGGATCGGGCGGCCGGGAGGTAAGCACGGTGACGGA
>DSBH01000285.1 GCA_011056825.1 Deltaproteobacteria bacterium
ATATATAGCCGTCGTTCGAACTTTCATTGCTACCATAGTAAAAATGAAATATCAAGCAATTTGGCGATTTAAAGCGCCGAAGACCCGTGAGAAACCGCCGTTTTCGACCGGACGATTTCCATGACCGACTGAACGACCTCCTCGCGGGTCATCCTGGTCGTATCCAGGACTATCGCGTCGCCGGACGGCTTCAGCGGCGCTATCGATCTCGTCATATCCTGTTCGTCCCGAAACGACATGTCTTTCAGCACATCATCGTATTGCGCGTCTTCACCGCGTTCCGTCAATTCAAGATATCGTCGTTTCGCCCGTTCCGACGGGTCGGCGTCCAAAAATATTTTTATGTCGGCATCGGGGAACACGACCGTTCCCATATCGCGTCCTTCCGCGATAATGCCGCCCGCCGCTCCCGCCTCTCTCTGAAGCGGCAGCAACGCACGGCGGACGCCCGGCAGTCTCGAAACACGGGAGGCCGCCATTCCTGTCTCGTCCGTTCGAATCCTCCGGTCCATCTCTTCGCCGTCGGCAAAAATCCTCATTCGACCCGCGGCCTCATCCACGACGACCAATATATCGCCGCACAAAAGGGACAGGCGGTCTTCATCATCCAGCGACACTTCCCGTTCGCGGGCAAGCCAGGCAACAGTCCTGTAGAGGGCTCCCGTGTCAAGGCAACAGTAGCCCGCACGTTCGGCAAACAGGCTGCACACGGTACTCTTGCCCGTGCCGGCGGGACCGTCAACCACGATGATCGGTCTTTTCCTCCTGCCGTCCACCAACCCCCCCCTGTCAGCCGCCCCGGAACAGTCACAAACGCCGATCCCGCCGGGGAAGCCTTCCCGAGAATACGTTTCATCCGGAAAAATAAAAAAGCCCCACTACCACACAACCGTAATGCTGTCAAAGCGCGAATTGTCCACCGGCATGTTTCGTACGCGGCGCGATTCTTCCAGCCGGATGAAAGGCATGCGTTTCATTCTGGATGTACTTTTTTTATCCCGATTTTTCAAACGGATAAAATGTCACGCGGTATGAACGCCGACCGTGTTTCCCCTCACCTCCGAAATAAGCGATCGGTTGAGACTGTTCATGGTACAGACAGTTCAAATCTCGTGGTTGCCCGGTCTATCCTTCGACGGGGGTCATTGATACCCGGTCTATCCTTCGACGAGCTCAGGATGACCGGGGGTCGACCAATCCGTTCGGCCTCGTGTGCCCCCTTCAGGGGGTAGAGCCCTTCGACAAGGCTCAGGACAGGCTTTGTCGAAGGCCTCAGGATGACCGGGGGTGAATAAGGGGCTTTACAGACCATCAATCGCGGATTTTGGGTTACTGCATTACCTTGTCTGAAAACGCAAAACACGTTATCATCACTCACAATTATAAGCGGAAGTGACGAAACGTTTCATGAAGAAGAACCGTATTTCCATAGTGCTGCGGGTGATCGTACTCGCCATGCTGGTGACCGTTTTCGCGGCGGCGTTCCCCGCGCCTTCTCACGCCGATTTCACGTACGAGGATGAGAAGCGGCTGGGAAAGGAATTTTATGAAAAAATCAAGGAAGCCGACATGCTCGTGAAAGATGAGCAGCTGAACGAGTATATCGATAAAATCGGGCGGCGTCTTCTCACGCGGGACAATCGCTATCCGCTTGACTTCACCTTTTCCGTCATTCGGAGTTCGGGCATCAACGCCTTCGCGACTCCCGGCGGCTATATATATCTCTTCACGGGACTTATAAACCTTGTTGAAAACGAGAGCCAGCTGGCGGGCGTCCTGGCCCACGAGATAGCCCATATTCAGGCCCGGCACATCGCGCAGATGATCGCCAAATCAAAGCAACACAGTATCGCCACGCTTGCCGCTCTCATCGCGGGAGCGTTCCTCGGCGGCGGCGAAGGAGCGGCCGTCATGGGAAGTCTGGCCAGCGCCACTTCCGCGTCGATGAGCCTGAAATACAGCCGTGAGCACGAAGAAGAGGCCGACCGCCTCGGCATGTCCTACCTGACCGGCGCGGGGTACAACGGCAGGGGCATGCTTGAATTCTTAAAGATCATGCAATTCAACCAGTATTATTCAACAGCGATACCCTCGTATTTTCTGACCCACCCGAAAACGTCGGACCGCATCACCTATCTTACCATGCTGCTGGAAACGCGCTATTCCGACAAAGGGGCGAAAGAAATCGTCGGCGGCCTCCCCCGCTATCAAACACGGCTACATCTGATGTTCGGCACCCCGCGAGACAACATGCGCATCTTTTCCGACCGTATCGACCGCAACCCCGATGACGTGGAAGCCCTCTACGGGCTCGCCGTGTCGGAGAGCGAAATGGGACGGATCGAATCGTCGCGCCGGCATTTTCGCAGGGCGCTGGAACTGAGCCCGCTCGACTGGGAAATTACCAGGGATTTCGGCATCAGTCTCTTTGAACAGGGCAACGTGGAATACGCGCTCGCCATGCTGAAACGCGCCTACGGCATGAAAAAGGAAGACCGCGACATCCTTTTTTACCTGGGACGGTGTTATGAAACCATGAATCAGCCCGAGACTGCCATCAGCTATTTCCGGCATGTCAACACAACCGATCCCGACGACGAGGACACCCTTTACCATCTCGCCGTCAATTACGGAAACACGGGCGAATTGGGGCTGTCGCATTATTATTTTGGATTTTATTTTAAAAAAACAGGCAAAACGAAAAGCGCCCTTTTTCATTTCCGCACCGCCCTCGAACACCTGTCCACCGACAGCCCCCAGGCCGGTGATATTCGAAAGGCGATGGAAACAATGGAGGCGTGACGGTCCATATAATCTCTGTCGCCCTGCCCTTTTCAGCATCACCACCGTCTTTGATTATACCGCCGCATGTGATATGTGGGAGCGAAGTTCGCGGGACGTACCTGCTTGACATTGATTCGGAAAGGAGAGTTCATTGGCCATGAAAATCTCGATCGCGAAAAAAACACCGGAAAGCTGCAAAACCGAAGCCCTGATCGTCGGTTGTCACGAAGATACGGTAACTTCGCTTGAAGGCGCCGCGCGGCGCCTGGATAAAAAAGGCGGCGGTTTGCTTTCCCGGATAATCGATATAGGCGATTTTACGGGCAAACTCAATAAAACCGCGCTGGTCTACACGGAAGGAAAATTACCGTCGAAGCGTATACTCATGCTGGGACTCGGCCCGAAGAAAGAAATAACACGGGAAAAGATACGAGTCGCCTTTGCCGGCGCGGCGCGGACGCTTCGCGAAAGCAGGATTCGGAGCTTCTCCCTTTCCCTGGATTTCGGAAACGACACGCTTCACCTCGACGAATCGACGAGCGCCGCCGTCGAAGGAATGCTCCTGGGACTTTATCGTTTCGAAACCTTCAAAACAGCGCGGACCGACCCGCCCGATGTTTCGTCCATCACGCTTATAGCCGACGATCCGTCATCCGCGGAAATGGCGAGAAAGTCGCTCCACGAAGCTCGCATAATCTGTGACGCCGTAACACTCACCCGCGACCTTGTCACTACCCCGGCCAACGAAATGACCCCTTCGAAACTGGCGGACACCGCCCGGCAGGCGGGCCGATCAAAAACACTTTCGGTCAATATTATCGACGCCACGGCGATGAAACGAATCGGCATGAACGCCCTGCTCGGCGTCGCCTGCGGAAGCGCCCAGCCGCCGAAACTGATCGTCCTCAATTATCAGGGGGGCGCGTCGAAATCAGCACCGGTCGTACTGGTTGGCAAGGGCGTTACGTTCGACAGCGGCGGTCTCGATCTCAAGCCCACCTCGGGCATGGAAACCATGAAAGACGACATGGCCGGCGGCGCCGTGGTACTGTCTGTCCTCAAGGCCGCCGCCGCCCTGAAGCTTCCCCTGAATCTCGTCGGGCTGGTTCCGTCTGTCGAAAACATGCCGGGAGACCGCGCTTACAGACCCGGGGATGTTCTTCGCTCGCTTTCGGGACAAACCATCGAAGTCGTCAATACCGACGCCGAAGGCCGGCTCATTCTCGCCGACGCGCTCACCTACGCCCGCCGCTTCAAACCGGCCCTCCTTATCGATATCGCCACCCTGACGGGCGCCTGTATCGTCGCCCTGGGCGACCACCTGACAGGCATGCTGGGCAACGACGACAGCATCAAGGATCTTCTCAAAAATGCCTCCGAAACCACCGGCGAAGCGCTCTGGGAGCTGCCTTTATGGGAGGAATATGACGACCTCATCAAGAGCGACGTCGCGGACATGAAAAACGCCGGCGCCCGATCCGGAGGCGCCATCACCGCGGCGCTGTTTCTGAAAAAGTTCGTCGGTGAAACGCCGTGGGTCCACCTGGACATAGCGGGACCGTCCTTCCTCGCCAAGGACAAGGGATACATTCCGAAGGGCGCGTCCGGCGTTGGCGTCCGCCTGCTGCTTGAATTCCTGAAACAACGCTCACAGGACGCGAATGGATCCCATTCTTGAGATAGAAAACCTGAAAACCGTGTTTCACACGCGCAGAGGCACCGTCGGCGCCGTCGACGGCGTCACCCTCGCCCTGAACTATGGCGACACTCTGGGCATCGTCGGCGAATCGGGATGCGGGAAAACCGTGCTGGCCCTCTCGGTCATGCGGCTCATTCCGCGCCCGCCCGGCGACATCGCCGAAGGTTCTATACGATTCAAGGGCCGTGATCTCCTCGGACTTTCGGAAAAAGAAATGAGAAGCCTTCGGGGCCGGGAAATTTCCATGGTCTTCCAGGAACCGATGAATTCCCTCAATCCCGTCATCAAAATCGGCGATCAGGTCGCGGAAACGATCAGGCTTCACCGGGGACTTTCACAAAAAGCGGCCCTGGACCAGTCCCTGGAGATGCTGAAACTGGTCGGCATGCCTTCGGCGGAGGAACGCCTGAAAAGTTATCCCCACCAGTTGAGCGGCGGCATGCGGCAGCGGGTGATGATCGCCATGGCCCTTTCCTGCGACCCGTCGCTGATGCTCGCCGACGAGCCGACCACCGCTCTCGACGTCACCATACAGGCACAGATACTCGACCTGATCAACCGGCTGAAAACCGAATCGGGAACGTCCGTCATCATGATAACGCATGACCTCGGCGTAATCGCCGAAGCCGCCCAGTACGCCGCCGTTATGTATGCCGGCCAGGTCGTCGAATACTGCTCCGTGGAGGAACTTTTCTCGAACCCGCTTCATCCCTACACGGTCGGTCTCATGGAATCGACACCGCGCATGTCCGTCCCCGGTGATCGCCAGGGCGATCTCAAGGTCATTCCGGGCACCGTGCCCAACCTGCTCAACCTTCCTCCCGGTTGCAGGTTTCAGGACCGATGCGCTTTCACCATGCCCCGGTGCCGGAAGGAAGACCCTCCCATAATCAGTGTACCCGGCGGGCACGACGTGCGCTGCTGGAAATACCGGTGAGTGAACGATCATGAACACGTTTCCTCAAGAAAACACGACAAGCGGTCAGCCGGTAAAAAACGCCGGGAGCGCGCCCGTTCTGCTGGACGTTGTCGATCTCAAAAAATATTTTCACGTCGTAAGCGGCCTTTTCACGCGCCGCCGTGCAACCGTCAAAGCCGTGGACGGTGTCTCGCTCAGCGTTGTAAAGGGAGAAACACTCGGCCTGGTGGGAGAAAGCGGCTGCGGAAAATCAACACTGGGCCGCGTCATAGCCCGCCTTGAAACACCCACCGACGGCATGATCCTCTTCGACGGCAACAACGTCGCCGACATCGACGGCAGTGAACTGCGAAACTTCAGAAAACGGGTCCAGCTCATCTTCCAGGACCCCTATTCCTCGCTTAATCCGCGCATGAGCACCGGCGCCATCGTCGGAGAAGCCTTGGGCATACACAACATCGCGAAAGGAAAAGAACGAAAGCGGCGCGTAAGCGAACTTCTCAAAACCGTCGGACTTACTGAAGAACAGGCCGACCGTTATCCCCACGAGTTCAGCGGCGGTCAGCGGCAACGCATCGGCATCGCCCGGGCCCTGTCGGTCAATCCCGATCTGATCATCGCCGATGAACCGGTCTCCGCCCTGGACGTCTCAATCCAGGCCCAGATACTCAACCTGCTGAAGCGACTCCAGCACGAGTTCGGCTTGACCTATATTTTCATAAGCCATGACCTGAGCGTCGTGGGGCACGTAAGCGACCGGATCGCCGTCATGTACCTGGGAAAAATCGTGGAACTGGGCGAAAAATCGCAGATCCTTCAAACACCCCTTCATCCCTACACTCGCGCCCTTCTCTCGGCCGTGCCCATGCCCGACCCCCGGTCGGAAAAGACCCGCATTCCCCTTGCCGGCGACATACCCAGTCCATTCGCCCCACCATCGGGCTGTGCCTTTCATCCCCGCTGCCCCTTCCGGATGGACATCTGTTCAACCCTGGAGCCGGAACTGACACAACGCGAAAACGGCCATTTCGCGGCCTGCCACCTGCCGGAAGATGCATTTAACACGGGATACGCCGACAAACCACCGTTAAAAAATACTTGACGGAACATGAACAAAAGATTATGAGTGACACCAATTTTCAAACGGCGGTTGCCCCGGAACGGGCTGAAAAACTTTTAAACAATAAAACGCGCCCGTAGCTCAGCTGGATAGAGTCGCAGACTTCGAATCTGTTGGTCGTAGGTTCGAATCCTACCGGGCGTACCAGACAAAAGACCGTAACACGTTTTTGATATAGAGAGCTGCTAGCTCAGCTGGTAGAGCAACTGACTCTTAATCAGTAGGTTCGGGGTTCGAGTCCCCGGCAGCTCACCAATCAAAACAGGGGGTTAGGCGTTACACCTAACCCCTTTTTTGTAACTAAAAAGGTCCACATACGGTCGAGCAGTTTCCATTTTGGAAAGTGTTGCGTATTACTCAGGGAACATAGCACTTAATTATTTGAGATACTGCCTGACGCCTTTCCCCAGACAATTAAGTGTCGTATCCCCCTGAACGCCTGCGGTTAGCTTTGGTGCGGCTTGCTTGAGCGCAGCAAAATTTGCAAGCCTGTGACATCAGCCACATCGCCTGGTTCTCTTCAGCGATAAATATCTTTTCTATGACCAACCTTTACAATCCATATAGTAAGTTCTTCATCTTGTATGTAACCGTACGATGTACCCATCTTTCAC
>DSBH01000144.1 GCA_011056825.1 Deltaproteobacteria bacterium
CGCCGGACGCCGTAAGGGTTTCCGCGGCGCGGGCCTTGATAAAATATCAGACTCCGCAGCAGAGGGCACCTCTAAAATCACCAACGCCGACGCAAATTCGGGATCAGGAGGCCCGAAGTATCGAAAAGGCTAAGCTGTCGGAATTTGAACAAAAAGCCGCTGAAATCAAGCGGAAATTAAAGACCGAAGGAGACAAGCATGGCAAGATTAAATCTCTACCCCATGCCGCCGCAGATCAGGCAGATTCCCCGGAAATGGCGACCTGGGCACCCACCAGTAAACCTTGGGGAAACACTTGAAGAACTGATGCTAACTCTCGAACTATTCAAGATTCTGGACGTTGAGAGCCAGGAGTATTGGGGAGGCGACGCAATGCGAAAGAGGTTGGAGCAGCGCATCGAACAACTGAAAAACGTATGATGAACCCGGGAAACGCGCCAAAGCCGTCCCTCCAAGACAAACGCTGGGGGAGTTGGTTATAGGTTCTCCGAAGGGAACCTATAAGAAGGAACACTTCCCGCCGTCAGTGGTTCTCTTAGGGGAACCACTGATACGCTTCCCCCCGGCATTGACAAGCGCTTATCTATGCCGAAGCACGGCTGGGGGAGTTGCTTGGGGGGATTGAAAAGAAACCGCCCACAGGGTTCGCTGAGGGGAACCGTATGTCCCTTCCCCCCGGCATTGACAAGCGGTTGTCACACCACGCCCAAACGCCACAAAATCCGCAATCTGCCGAATTTTTCGGAACCTGACGAAGGACGAATGGCGGGAGATTGTTGGACGGCGGTACAACAGGAGGAAGAAGGCGGTTGGCGCACCCACCGAGAATCAAAACGCCTCAAAACAATTAGGTCAAAATGAACCAATTGTTACTACCGCCGAAGCAATAGCCGCCGGACATGGTGTTTCCCCTGCCACAGTGATGACGGTCCGCGTCATGGGGCGGGAGCAATCCTGCTTTTTTTTATTCTAACACCTTCTCAATTTGTACCCCAATTTGTACCCCGACCAATTTATGACCAAAAAAAGGTTACGGAATGAACCGTAACCCCTTGTTATTATTGGTCGGGGCGGAGGGATTTGACCCCCCGGCTCCCTGCTCCCAAAGCAGGTGCGCTACCAGGCTGCGCCACGCCCCGTATCTTACTGATATATCGAATATTTTAAATAATTATTTTAAGTATTCTTTCAGCTTTTCGAATGCCCTGCCCCGGTGGCTGATGCTGTTTTTTGTTTCCGGGTCGAGCTCGGCAACTGTTTTATTTGCACCGGCCGGAATAAAAACAGGATCGTACCCGAATCCGCCTGTTCCCGACGGTGCTTCGGCGATGCTTCCTTCGAACACTCCTTCAAAATATTGAAAACTACCGTCTGTCTCGTACAGCACCAGCAGGCATTTGAAAGCAGCCGTCCTGTCTTCTGGCTGAACCCCTTTCATTTCTTCAAGGAGACGTTCAATGTTGTCTCCATCGCTCGCATCGGGACCGGCATATCGTGCTGAATAAACTCCCGGCCTGCCGTCCAGGCAATCAACTTCAAGACCCGAATCGTCGGCGATTGTGGGGAGACCGATGAACTCACTCAACGTTTTTGCTTTTTTTAAAGCATTTTCGAAAAAGTTTTTTCCGTCTTCGACAACTTCGGGCATGTCGGGAAAATCCCTGATCGAAACAAGTTTCACATTACTCGAACCAAGAATAGCCTGTGCCTCGCGAATCTTCCCCTCATTCCTGGAAGCAAACAGTATCCGTCTCACATCCATTCTCCGAGAATGCTTCGCTGCAGTGCCGCCAGTTCGCCAATGCCCTTCGCTGCCAGCGCCGTCATGTCATCGAGTACGGACTTGTCGAAAGGATTTCCTTCAGCTGCCGCCTGCACTTCGACGAAGGAGCCGTCGCCCGTCATGACAAAGTTCGCGTCAACATCGGCAATCGAATCTTCACTGTAATCGAGATCCAACAATAACTCGCCTTTCAGCAGGCCGACGCTTATGGCGGCAATAGAATCCACAAAGGGTACATTCTCGATCTCGCCCCTGTTTTTCATATCCCTGAACAACTCGACCAGAGCAACGAAACTGCCCGTTATAGATGCCGTCCTTGTTCCGCCGTCTGCCTGAATAACGTCGCAATCTATGTGGACGGTTCGAGCACCGAATCCGGCAAGATCGGTCACGGCACGCAACGAGCGTCCAATGAGTCTCTGTATTTCGAGGGTCCTTCCTCTTTGCCGCCCTTCTGCCGCCTCGCGTGAATTCCTCCGAGGCGTTGCCATCGGGAGCATCGAGTATTCGGCCGTTAACCAGCCTGTTCCCGAATCCCTCAAGAACTGTGGAACCTTGTCTTCGATGGACGCCGCGCAAATCACCCTGGTCTTTCCCATCTCTATGAGCGCCGAGCCAGGTATTTCAACCAGGTAACCCGGCGTGATGACAGGCTTCCGCAGCTCGTCCGCTTTTCGTCCGTCAGCGCGAATCATGAAACCGGTCCCGAAAGCGAGAAGTATTCACGAACAGACTCAACAATGACCTCAGCTGTTTTCTGCTGTACAACTTCGTCAAGCAGTAAATCCCTGTTTTTGACGTTTGAAGCGAAACCCAGTTCTATGAGCACGCCGGGCATGGGCAAATTGCCGAGAACAGCCACCGGCGCAGATCTCAGGCCGCGTCCTTCACGTCGGAACACCTTGCCGAGCTCCCGGTCGACAATATTGGCGA
This sequence comes from Deltaproteobacteria bacterium, assembly GCA_011056825.1. Taxonomy (GTDB): domain Bacteria; phylum Desulfobacterota; class Syntrophia; order Syntrophales; family UBA2210; genus MLS-D. The sequence continues at coordinate 2,717 of DSBH01000144.1, forward strand.
AGCGGATGCTGTTGTTCACGTAGCTTGTTCCAAGCATGGCATCGACGACGTCTTTCGCGTCAGACTCCTTCCCGGCTTCCGACTGAAAGCCGGTGAAATAGATTTCATAGCCGGACGCCTTCATTCCAAAACCCGCATTGATATGCAGACTTATAAAAAGATCGGCATTGGCCGAACGCGCGATGTTTTTTCTGTCATCCAGCGATATATCCAGATCATTTGCTCTTGTAAGGACCGCGGAGATCTGTCCGTTCGAGGCCAGCAAAAATTGTATTTTCGCCGCGATTGCCAGGGTCACGTCCTTTTCGTAAACGCTCCTTGAAAGCTGGACGCCCTGATCCACGCCGCCGTGACCGGCATCTATAACAACCTTGTAATCGGCCGCCGCAGCCGGCATGCATAATGTTATTGCCAGCATGATTGCCGACAAGGCGTTTATTGTAAGTCTCATTACTCTCAATCCCCCGATTTACGATGTCTCCGCAAGTGATGCATGGTCATACAGCACCGGGAAGGTCCTTGTCAATCTTCACGGCAACAACGATCCGTCCTGCCTTTCCGTAACAGGCTCTCGTTGCCGCTCCACCGACAAGACGTTATTCAGTTTCTTAAGTTCAGACACCAGCTTCTTGTACTGTGCCAGGTCATTCACGTTTAACCGGAATTCAAAGGCGGCCCGTTCGTCCGGAAAGGTCGAAACGTCAGCGTGACTGACGTTGATGCCAAGTTTGGAAATGACGTTGCTCAGCTCCGCCAGAAGCCCTTTCTTGTCGATACAGTTTATTTTTATGTTTACCGGGTATGTCTGGCCTTTCTCCACTTCCCAATGCACTTCGATTATTCTTTCCGGATCCATGGATTGCACCTGGGGACAGCTCGCCAGGTGAACTGTCACGCCTCGCCCCCTTGTAATATACCCGACGATTTCGTCGCCCGGCAGAGGGCAACAGCACTTGGCGAAGCGAACAAGAACATCATCGACACCCCTTACTGAAATGCCCGCATGGGAGGTTTTTGTTAATTGGCCTTTTATTTTTTCGAAAAATCCCGCCTTGTCTTTTCCCGTTTCCCGGGACTCTTTCGTTGCCCCCTCGTAAACATTGTTTATAATGTACTGGGCTGATGTCTTTCCGTATCCGATCTGGGCCAGCAGGTCATCGACGTCGCCGAGAGATTGCGATTCTATCAGTTCTTTAAGCGCCTGTTCTCTAATAAAACGGTTTAAGGATATACGCCTTTTCTTAAGTTCCTTTTCAAGAATGTCACGACCAAGCGAGATACTGCGTTCCCTTTCCTCCGTCTTGATCCATTGCTTGATTTTGGAAACAGCCCGTGAAGTCACGGCATATTTGAGCCAATCCGTGCTTGGCTTGTGACCGTGGTGTGTAAGAATCTCCACGGTATCGCCGTTCCTGAGCTGATACTTCAGGGGAACGATATTCCGGTTTACCTTCGCCCCGACACAGGAATGCCCTACGTCCGTATGGATGCTGTACGCAAAGTCGATGGGCGTCGCCCCCTTGGGAAATGACTTCACGTCGCCGTGCGGCGTGAAGACATAGACCTCGTCGGGATACAGGGCCAGCTTGAGGTTTTTCATGAACTCCCTGGCGTCTTTATATTCCTTCTGGCTTTCCAGAAGTTCACGAAGCTGCTGGATCTGCCGGTCCTCCTCCACCGACGAGACATCGCCTTCCTTGTAGCGCCAGTGTGCGGCTATGCCGTACTCGGCCCACTCGTCCATCTCGGAAGTACGGATCTGTATTTCCACCCGTTCGCCGTAGGGACCGATTACGGTGGTATGAAGGGAACGATAATTGTTCGCCTTCGGCATCGCGATGTAATCCTTGAACCTGCCGGGCACGGGTTTCCAGAGGGCGTGCACCACGCTGAGCGCCTCGTAGCACTCTTTTTCCTTGTTGGAATCGAGAATAATTCTGAAGGCGGTCAGGTCGTAAACCTCGTCAAAATTCAGGTGTTGCTCGCGCATTTTTTTATAGATGCTGTAAAAATGCTTCGCCCTGCCCTTCACAATACCATTGAGACCGAATTCCTGAATTTTCTGTTGAATAATGTCCCTGATTTCTTCCGTGTAATATTCACGCTCGGCCTTTTTCATTGCCACACGCTCGATAAGGTCGTTATAGGCCTCGGGATCGAGGTGTTTGAAGGCCAGATCCTCCAGTTCCGTTTTAATCCAGTTGATACCCAGTCTGGTCGCCAGCGCCGCGTATACTTCGAGCGTTTCCCGGGCAATGAATATCTTACGTTCAGGCCGGTGATACTCAAGAGTTCTCATGTTGTGGAGCCGGTCCGCCAACCTGACCATGAGAATCCTTATGTCTGACGACATGGCCATGATCATCTTTCGAAAATAGTCGGCCTGCTGTTCAAGGCGACTGGCAAAGACGATCCTGCTGATTTTTGTCAGGCCATCGACGAGAAATGCCACCTCCTTGCCGAAAGTCGATTCGATCTGATCGATCGTGGTAAGCGTGTCTTCGACGGTATCGTGAAGCAGGCCGGTAATGATGGTTGCCACGTCAAGCTTCATGGAAACCAGAATTCCCGCCACTTCGAGGGGGTGATTCAGATAGGGTTCTCCCGACAGACGGACCTGGCCCTGATGAACCGACGCTGAAAAGATGTAGGCTTTCTCGATCGCCTCCAACTCGCTGTCGGTCATGTATCTCTGGGCTTCCTCCAGTATGTCGGTAATACGAATCATCGTTCAGTTTCACGAGCGGGCCCGGAGCATGCCGGACACTGTCCCGGCCTTACGCCATTATTTTTCGCGTCTCTTCATCGACGGTCGACCGAATGAACCCCGTCGCTTCCGACAGGGGAATCACCCGAACCTCGCCTGTTTTTCGAAATCTGACTTCGACGTTTCCTTCCGCCAGTCTCTTCGCGCCGACGGTGATCCGCAACGGAATCCCCAGGAGATCGGCGTCCTTGAACTTCACCCCGGCCCGTTCGTCCCTGTCGTCGAACAGGGCCTCGAGGCCTTCCGTGATCAGCTCATTATAGATGTTTTCCGCCGCTTGCGACAACTCATCGTCCCCCATGTTGACGGCCGTTATAATAACCTGGAAGGGAGCAAGAGACATCGGCCAGACAATGCCGTCGTCGTCGTGGCTCTGCTCGATAGCCGCCGCCGCTATGCGGGACACGCCGATTCCATAACATCCCATGATCATGAGTTTTTCCTTGCCGTCCCTGTCCAGGAACGCGGCGTTCATCGCCGTGCTGTACTTCGTTCCCAGTTTAAAAACGTGTCCCACCTCAATGCCGCGGGCGAAACTGATTTCGCCTCCACACCGGGGACAACGGTCACCTTTCCGCACGGTCCTGAGGTCTGCGTAAGCGGGAATCGCCACGTCCCGTCCCAGGTTGCAGTTTTTTACGTGATAATCCTCACGGTTCGCGCCGACCACGAAATTTTTCATGTTCATGATTGAATAATCGGCTATAAGCGAACAACGTATACCCCTGGGACCTGCGAACCCTCGGGGGGATCCCGTTACTTTCATGATTTCATCATCCGCCGCCATCTCCAGCGATCCGGCGCCAAGATAATTTTTTAATTTTGTTTCGTTAATGTCTTCATCGCCCCGAACGAGTATGGCGACTGTCTTTCCATCCGCGTTGAATATAAGGGTTTTCACTATGTCCGTCGGACTGACGCCGATGAACGCCGAAACTTCCTCGATGGTCCGGACGTCGGGTGTGTGAACTTCCTCGGCCGGCAGCATGTCCTGCTCAGGAACCGGCTTTTCCTCCGGCGCCGCCACCTCGGCCTTCTCCAGGTTCGCCGCGTAGTTGCATGACGTGCAATACACCATGGCATCTTCGCCCGAATCGGCCGTCACCAGAAATTCATGAGAATAACTGCCGCCGATGGCGCCCGTGTCGGCCTCGACCGCGCGAAAAATCATTCCGCAACGCCTGAATATCCGTTCATAGGCTTCGAACATAACGTTATAACTTTTTTCAGCCGCTTCTTCGTCCACGTCAAAGCTGTACGCGTCCTTCATAATGAATTCCCGGCTTCTCATGACACCGAAGCGCGGGCGGATTTCGTCTCGGAACTTGGTTTGTATCTGGTAAAGATTTTTCGGAAGCTGCCTGTAGGTCTGGATTTCGTTTCGCACGATGTCCGTTACCACTTCCTCGTGCGTCGGACCGAAGCAGTAATCGCGATTATGACGGTCCCGAAAGCGCAGGAGTTCTTTTCCATACTTATCCCAGCGTCCCGATTCCTGCCACAGCTCTGCGGGCTGGACTGCGGGCATGAAAATCTCCTGGGCTCCCGCCCGGTTCATTTCCTCGCGAATAATATTTTCAATTTTTCTGATCGTCCGATACCCCAGGGGCAGGTATGAATAAACACCGCCGGCAAGCTTGCGTATCATGC
>DSBH01000058.1 GCA_011056825.1 Deltaproteobacteria bacterium
AAATGTTTTGTATTACTCCACAAAAACGCCTCTTCGATAGTATGTAATCGCGAATAACGTCAGGAAACCCCCGCCAGATAAGGGTTTCAGAGATTAGTTGCTCCTATTGGCGAAAGTCGGGTTCATCACCTTCGCCACGAACTGGCTGAGAAAGAAGAGGCCTTTCAGGTTCACGTTGAATGTGATGTCCCAGGTCTTCTCATCCTGCTCCATAAGAGGGCCATAATAGGGATTGGTGCCGGCGTTGTTCATGAGGATGTCGATACGGCCGAACCTTTCCATAACCTGGCCGACAAGAGTCTTTGAATCTTCGATCTTTGCCACGTGTGAGGCTATTGCCGCTCCCCTGACGCCCCTTGCTTTGATCTCTTCGTCCACCAGTTCCAGGTCGGCGATTTTCCTGCTGCTTACAATTACCTCGGCGCCCGCATCGGCCATAGCCAGGGCGCAGGCCCTGCCGATTCCCCGGCTTCCGCCGGTAACGAGGGCGACTTTGCCTTCCAGGGAAAACTGTGATGTGTTCATGAAAATTCCGTCCTTTCTCGTATAATTATCTGCGCTTCCCGGCGGTAACCATACTCGGGGAGTTGCCCCGGCCGCCGTGATTTTTGCTGTCGGCTGCTTCGGCTTTTATTCTGAATAGTGTTCACGAGACAATCAATGCATGGGAATGATTTCGTAATTATCCTGGTAAAAGCTGTTATCCGTTTGAACAATAATTTTTTTTCCGTATTTCTGTTCCAGCTTGTCCAGGAGTTTCTGCTGATCCTCCTGGAGCAGTTTCGCCACGTCGGGATGAAGCAGTACGCAGATGGAGTGGGCCATGTTTCGAATCAGGTGCCGTTCGAGCTCCCGTAAAATCTCATAATATACCGTCGCTTTCGACTTGACGATGCCCCGTCCGCCGCAATAAGGACATGATTCGCACATGATTTTCGACAGGCTTCGCCGACGGCGCTGGCGGGTCATTTCGATGAGGCCCAGTTCCGAAATCTTGTGGATGCTCGTTTTGCTGCGATCCTTCTGCAGCTCCGCCGCAAGTGCGTTATAAACGATTTCCCGGTTTCTCTCGATTTCCATGTCGATAAAATCAATAATAATAATGCCGCCGATATTCCTGACCCGGAGCTGATGAGCGATCTCCTTGACCGCTTCAAGGTTCGTTTTCAATATCGTGTCCTCAAGGTTCCGTTTCCCCACGTATTTTCCCGTATTCACGTCGATGGAGCAGAGGGCCTCCGTTTCTTCGATGACGATGAAACCGCCGGATTTGAGCCATACTTTTTTGTTGAAGAGTTTTTCAACATCAACCTCGATACCGAAATGGTCGAATATCGGTTCCCGCTCCTCGTAGAGTTCCAGGTTATAGGACACGTTTGGCATGAGATACTGCATGAATTCGTTCGCTTTTTCAAATTCGACGCTCGAATCAACAACGATGCGGTCCATGTCCTCCGTGTACAGGTCGCGTATGGCCCGAAGCGTCATGCTCAGTTCCTTGTGCACCAGGCCCGGCGCGCCGACCCTGGCCTGTTTGTCAGTGATGGTATTCCAGAGCCTTATCAAGTAATCCACGTCTTTTTCGATTTCATCACGGCACCGGCCCTCGCTGACTGTCCGGGCGATGAAACCAAAATCGGGTGGACGTATCTCTTCAATTATGGTGCGAAGACGTTCCCGTTCTGTCTCATCGGTAATCTTTCTTGATATGCCGATATGGTGGGCGGACGGCATGGCGACGAGGTTCCTGCCGGGAAGCGACACGTGGGTAGTAACGCGCGCGCCCTTGGAACCGAGCGGTTCCTTCGATGCCTGGACGAGCAGTTCCTGACCTTCCTGCAGGATATCTTCGATTGAATGATTCATGGTCTGCCCGCCCGTACCGTTCATGCCCGGATCATCGCCGTTGTCGACGTCGATTCCCGACGTGAAGTCGATGCCGCGCCCGTCGTAGAAGGCGTCGGCTACGTACAGAAAGGCGGTTCTGTCAAGACCCACGTCCACGAAAGCTGCCTGCATCCCGGGAAGAACGCGGACAACCTTGCCCATATAGATGTTTCCTGCAATCGAACGTTCATCCCATCGCTCCACGTAAAGATTCGTCAGCGTCCCGTTGTCGACGATGGCGATCCTCGTTTCATACTCGTTGCAGTTGAAGATCATTTCTTTCGCCATACTGTGTTCACCCGCCTGTCATGAGCGTTTGTTTTTTTACAACACGAACGGTTCGTGCCTCTTCGTCTTCCATTCCCATCACTTCCGTGAGGATTTCCTGGGGTTTTACTCCCCCCTGCGCGGTAAAGAGAAAAACGCCCCGCAGGATGCAACGTTCATCGTCATAGACCAGCGATTCCACCAGGGGGCGGAGATCTCTCGTTTGAGTCGTTCCCCTTCTGGTCCGTTCGATAATGAAGGATTCTGCATTCAGGAATGATTTGACGCGACGCTCATATCCGGCTTTTCTCTCATTACTGTCGCTTCTGTCAAGCTGCATTTCGTAGACGAATCCGATGACCTGTTTCGACAGTGCACGGTGCTCCGCTTCGGTGTCGTTCATGGAAATAATTTCCAGGCCCGCCGGAAGATGACGATTAACAACGTCGACCAGACGCCGGACACGTTCTTTGCCGGGCGGCCTGATCCAGATGTCGGCGAATTCCGATTCGCTTTCAATTCCCAGGGGGGTTGCACAGGGAAAAGATATTTTCGGGTTCGGGTGAAACCCCCGTGAATAGTCGAATCGCAGGCCGCTTCTTGCGATCGCTCGAATAAGCGCCGATGCCGTGTCCAGATGAGAGAGGAAACGGGCCTTTCCCGCCTTCCGGTACTGGAGACGCAGTCGAAGAGGCGTCCACGGTTCTTTCCGGGGAGGTTTTTCGGCCTCGGCGACGCTGTTCCCCGCGATGGTGGCTGCCGGCGCGGAGCGCAGCTCGAGCCCGTCCCGGCAGGCGCCGCAACCGTAACAGCCGGCGGTCCGGCAGTCTTCAGTAGTCATTGACGTTGCGGCCTTCTTCCGTTCCCGCAGGAGAAAATTTTTGTCGACTCCGGCGTCAACGTATGACCAGGGCAAATCGGCTTCCACCGTGCGGTTCTCCAGGTACGGGTACTGATCGAATCCGGTTTCCCTGAAAGCCTGTTTCCAGAGCTCGAAATGAAACAGGTCGCTCCATCCGTCAAATCGTGCGCCGAGCCGGTAAACCCGTTCTATGACATCGGCCACGCGCCGGTCGCCCCGCGCGATAACTCCTTCGAGAAAACTCATGCGCCGGTCATGCCACTTCAACTTCAGGTTCCGGTGGCGGAGAATGTCCTTGAAATAGCGCTGTCGTTCTTCCGTTTCATCGGGGCTGATCTGGCGCTCCCACTGGAAAGGCGTATGGGGTTTGGGAATGAAGGTGGAGAGACTCGCCGTTACCTGGCGCCGGTTGCCCCCCGCCCGCAGTACCTTGTACACGAGATCCGTGATTCCTTCCAGGTCTTCCCTGCGCTCCCCCGGGAGGCCGATCATGAAATATAATTTTATCGATTTCCATCCGGCTTCGAAAACGATCCTGGCTGTGTCCAGCAGGTCTTCCTCCCGGTTGCCCTTGTTGATTGCGTCGCGCAGCCGCTGTGTTCCGGCTTCCGGTGCCAGGGTGAAGCTTGTTTTCCGCACACGCTTTATCTGTTCTATGATCGGCGACGTCAGGGTTTCCGTTCGAAGTGAAGGAAGAGCGAGCGCCACGTGATGCTCGGCGTTCCGGTTCATGAGTTCCGTCATAAGCGGTCCGATGCAGGAGTAGTCGCCCGCGCTGAGCGCCAGGAGCGATAACTCGTCATACCCGGTTGCTTCAAGAATCCGGTCTGCTTTTTCTACGATTTGCCTGGGATTTCTTTCACGGTATGGACGCCACACCATGCCGGCCTGGCAGAAGCGGCACCCGCGGGTGCAGCCCCGGGCGATTTCCAGGGTGATTCTGTCGTGTATGGTCCTTATCAGGGGAACGACTGGGTTTTCAGGGAAAAAGGCGTTGTCGATATCGGCGACCGTCCGCTTCTTTACGGGATGATTCATTCCGTGAACAGACGGTACATACAGTCCATCCAGTTCGGCAAGCCTTTCAAGGATCGCCGTACGTGTTTTTCCGGACCGCTTTGCCTCCGCGACAGCGCCGGCGATTTCGACGATGACCTCCTCGCCTTCGCCGATAACGAACGCGTCGAAAAAGGGAACCGTCGGTTCCGGATTAAAGGTACAGGGACCGCCGACAATCACGACAGGATGTTCCTGCCTGCGATCGCTTCCACGAAGCGGTATCCGTCCCAGCTCGAGCATGCACAGGACGTTGGTGGTGGAAAGTTCGTACTGCAGGGAAAATCCCACAACATCGAAGCGGTTCAGAGGGATGCCCGATTCAAGTGACGAGAGAGGAATATTTCTTCCGCGAAGAAGACCTTCCATGTCGGGCCAGGGAGCGTAAACCCGCTCGGCCCGCCAGTCGGGCAGGCTGTTCAGAATTCCATAGAGAATCTGGAGGCCCGTGTGCGACATGCCCACTTCATACACGTCGGGAAAGGCAAGGGCGAAAGAAAAAGCGGCATCGCCGCTTTCCTTGTAAACGACGTTGGTCTCTCCGCCGGTATAGCGGGCCGGTTTTTGAACCAGGGGAAGGACCGATTCGAGATCGCTGTCACGCATTGGATGCCGTTTCAAGTTGTTTCACCATTTCGCGTGCGGTATCCGCCGCCTCTCGAAGCTCCGCCGCCTCGTCGTCGTCCAGCGTCAGCTCGCAGACTTCTTCGATTCCGCCGGCTCCCACGATCACCGGTACACCGATATGAATGTTACGAATACCGTAGTGGCCGTCCAGGTAAGCCGCAGCTGACATCATGCGCCGGGTGTCGCCCAGGACCGCTTCCACCATGGCTGTAACCGCCGCAGAGGGGGCGTGCCAGGCACTGCCCGATTTGAGCAGGTTGACGATTTCGGCCCCTCCCTGCCTGGTCTTCTCAACGATGAGCCGGAAGTCTTCTTTTGAAAGGATGGTACTGACGGGGGTACCTTTGACCGTCGTACGGCTTGCCAGGGGAACCATGGTTTCCCCGTGACTTCCTAATACCAGCGTTTCAATATCCCGCGGGGAAACGTTCAGGGCGCGGGACAGAAAATATTTGAATCGTGCCTCGTCGAGCACGCCGCCCATGCCGAATACGCGTTCCGGCGGAAACCCCGATTGTTTCCAGGCGACATGAGTCATCACGTCCAGGGGATTCGTGACGACGATCATGACCGCGTCCGGCGCGAAACGGGCGATGTTTCGAGTAACCGACGTGATAACGTCGGCGTTTTTTCGTGCCAAGTCCTCCCGGGTCATGCCGGGCGCCCTCGGGAACCCCGCGGTAACGACGACAATGGAGGAATCTTGTATTTCACTGAAATCGTTGGTTCCTTCGATGCGCGCGTCGAAGCCCTCAACCGCGGCGGACTGGGCTATGTCCAGTGCCTTGCCCTGTGGGATGCCTTCCGCCACATCGACCAGGACAACATCGGCCATGTTTTTTTCAACGATTCTCTGGCCTACCATTGCTCCCACAAAACCGGCGCCTATAACGGCGACCTTGCTTTTCATGATTGCAACCTCTTTCTTTTTATAATTTTTTCACCGCCTGAAAAACAGCGGTTCTCTTGAGACGGCCGGTTTATCACCGCCTTGTTTGTCCGGTTTCGACGGTTATTTTACTTTTCTCAGCCGATACCGGTGGGGACGTTTCTTTACATCATCGAGTTTTGAACGAACGAAGCGTGACGGAAATCCCGGTTTTCCAAGATAGGGAATCGAATCGCTCTTGAAATTATTAAGCAGTTCAGCGAAAACGGAATCCCGTTCATCATTTCGCACGAATGTACGCTCGTTAACGGCGGTGAAATTCACGGGGTCGCCGAATACTGTTTTGACAAGGTCGAAGTCTTCACTCGAGTCGAAATACTCGATTCTGAGCGGGACGGGAACGACAATTTCCACCGCTACCCTGGTCGTATCCGCTGCGACGGGATGAGACCGGTCTCTTACCTGGACAAGCAGATCGTTGGCAAGCCTGATTTCTTCGATTACTTTCATAACAACCGTACGACGCCTTTCACGAAAACCACACTTTTTACCGGAACAGACCGTGGTGTATATACCAGAGAAGGCTTCCGGGGCAAGTCCATTGTTTTTTGATCGTTCCCGGAACAGCGGTCCCGCCTTTTCCCCTTGACCGTCGCTGATCGTCCCGGTATATAGGCGATCCCTGCCGCGGGCAGAGTCGGAACTGACGAAAGGAGACGTTCCTGTTCGGTCATGGCGCGTGAAATTTATGACGATATTTTTTTGATAGACCTCGATCAGCCGCGCCGGGGGTTCAAAAAGTTTATCAGCAGCTGGCTGGTGCGTCGTGAAGGGACAACAATGCTCATCGACCCCGGTCCCTCGTCGACCGTTCAACACCTGGAAGAGGAACTGGACGCCCTTGCCGTCAAGAAAATCGATTTTGTCCTCATTACCCATATTCACATAGATCACGTGGGGGGGCTGGGCCACCTGCTGGAGAGACATCCGGAAACCCGGGTGGTTTGCAAACCTTCCAGCATCAGGCACCTGACTGATCCATCGAAACTTGCAGCCGCTTCGCGGGAAGCTCTGGGGGATGTGGCCGACCTGTATGGAAATATCAAGCCCAGTCCCGGGACGGCGTTTCTTGACGAGCACGAGGCGGAACAGGTCGGAATATTCGAAACAGTTGAAACACCGGGGCATGCTTCACATCACCGGTGCTACCGGGTGGAGGACATTCTGTTTGTCGGAGAGGCTGCGGGAGTCCTGTATCCTCACGAAACCGGGCCGTATCTGCGTCTCGCGTCGCCGGCCCCCTTTTTTTACGACGTATACCGATCGTCGCTCCTGAAAGCGGCGGCGCTTGATGTTTCGCATCTCTGCTTCGCGCATTACGGGTTCTGCGACGGCCCGGCCCGTCTTTTTGACGCCGCCCTGAACCAGCTCGATCTCTGGGTTTCACTGGTGGAAAAACGGATGAACGCCGGTGGAAGTGATAAGCTGTTCGAGGACATGATTTTCGAGGATGTGCTAAGGC
>DSBH01000013.1 GCA_011056825.1 Deltaproteobacteria bacterium
GTCAGTCATAGCAGTAAAAACGCTTTCGGTGCGGATTATCGGCCAGCAGTAGACTCCAAAATCCTGAAAAAATTTGCCCCGAAGGGGGAACACTGGGGAATAGGCGATTATTCAAAGCTCTCCAATTGTCTGCGAAAAAGTCCGTAAAACAGGTTTGCCTTGCCTCCCCGGCCTGACTGAAGAAAAAACAGCAGCCGCCTTACGAGAGCCGGGTTCCTCGTAAACTGTTTCATCTTTGAATAAAAATCCGGGTAGTAGCGAACCGGTTTCCCCGTTTCCAGTACGGCGATGAAATTGCAGAAAGCCATGGGAGATTCCGGATGCGCGGTCAACAGGGCTGAAAGTTCCTCAACAAAACCGGGTTCGCGCCAGTCATCATCGGAGGCCCACATGAAGTAGTCGCCCGTTGCCTTGTCGAGAACAAATTGAAAGTTATGTTCAGCGCCGTAATTTTCCGCTTGGCGGTAGTATTGAATCCGCCCGTCTCGCGACATGAATTCATGAACCACTTTTTCCACATCATCGCCCGGAGAAGCGTTGTCCGAAACGATTATTTCCAGATGGGGATACGTTTGTTCAACAATGGCCGTGAGCGCCCGGCGTAGTTCCTGCGGCCTGTTGTAAACGGGCATGCCGATGCTGACTCTGGGTACACTGTCTCGCCGGAAATTCATGATTACGGTTCTCTGTTTTTCAGGTTGCTCTGTATTGAGTCAATCTACCGATAATAAAATCTCTCGCGGCCGGCGTGATCGCCATCGTCAACAGGAGTGTCATACCGGAGATCACTACAAGTAGCGAGACCATCATCGTTTGGGACATCGCGTCGCTAATCAGCAGTCTGCCCGCCCCGGCAGTGGCAAATGCCACAATCAATGGAAACCCAACGTCTTTTATATACCAGGAGCGTTTTTCACTGACCAGAAGGCGGCGATGCATGAATTGAATCGCAACAAGAACGTAACCGCTGTTAAGAACAACCCAGACGATGGCGGCGCCTACCGCGCCGTATTGCCATGTCATCAGGATCGTCAGTGGGACAAGCGTGACCACCGCGAAAAGGTTGACATAAAACGCGAGTTTCGTCCACCCGTGTGCCAATTGCAACGCGTAGGGCATGTTCATCAAACCGTTGAGAGCCGTACCGATAATCAGAATACCGACGAGAACATGAGCGTTTTCTGCCGTCGTCTGGCTCTGTGTCCATAAAAGTAGAATTTCGTAGGCGAAAAAAGCTATGATCGCAGTGACCGGCAGTATCAGAGCCGACATTAATTGGCAGACTTTGTGATAAAGACTCTTCAAATTTTCTTCGTCTTGCAGCGATACCAACTGAGTCAGCCGTGGATAGACGGCATTGAATAAAGGACCGACCAACCGGTACAGCGTCGAAGCCACCATCCACGCAAGTGTGTAATAGCCGAACATTTCAAGCGGCAACATTTTGCTCAGAATAATTTTATCCGCCTGGGTAAGCAGTGTTCCCAGAATGGAAATTCCACTCATGCCGGCTGCAAAACGCCAAACACCCAATAACAGATCTCCTCGAAATGAAGGTTTTTGGGAGGACTTCGGCAGGCTTCGCCAGAGAAAGCTCCACATCATCAGGACATGAAGAATACTCACCATGATCTGCCAGATGAAAAAGGCGTAAATTGTCGGTGCGACAAGCCATAGGACGAGAACCGCGCCGAACCAGCGAAACGTTGCGATGGTACTGTTTACAACATTCAGAAGAACCTGACGCTGAAGTCCCGTCAACCCGCCTGCGTAAAAGCTGACGGGCCATTGAACGGCAATCGCGAGTCCCATGATCAACATGGCCCGCTGCACAACCTCCGGTGACAACCGATCAGGCTTGACCCAGTAATGGGCTATGTAAGGCGACAGGATCATGACGACCAGGGCGATAATCACGGCAATAGACCAGTAAATGGCCTCCATGCTGCGGACGAGATCTCGCATCTCCTGCTCTTTGTCGGGAAGCGCGGACAGACGGGCCATTTCTCTGTTGACCGTTGCCCCCAGTCCCACATCAAGGAGGAGAAACAGCGCCTGAAGCGTGATAAAAACTCCGATAAGCCCATAAGCCTCCATCCCCAGAAATTTTATGTACAGGGAGATAAAGAGCAGCGCCATCAGAGCCTGCCAGAAACTGCCCAGGAAGTTGGCCGTTATGTTTTTTTTGAGGAGTGTCATACGTAAAAGGGCATGGAGCTAAGGTTGTGCAATCATAATCGTTTCAGATATCCCTCGGGAGCGACCGTGATAAGAAGCTTGTGTTCGATCGTGCGGTCGATTTCAAAATGAAGAGGGGCTCCGTCGGCGGCTGTGCGCTCTTCCTCTCCCAGGCGTCGCAGGTACTCCCGGACTGCTGTTTTTGGATTATTCCCCCGATCCCAGGGGCGATCCGGATAGGAACCTTCCGGCAGATCCTCGATGATTGTGTCGAACACGACGCAGTAACTTCCCCTGCTTGTCAGGGGGGCGTACGCCTCTAACTCGGCCAGTACGTGGTCATGAGTATGATTTGAATCCATGCAAATAAATACCCGTTTGTAATCAAGCGCGTAACGGTAGACTTGTTCGATCGTCTCCGGCGCGATGCTGTCTCCTTCGATCATGTCGATCCGGTGAACCATGGGATGGGCCTCGATCGCGGCACGGTTGTGAGAGCGTATATCGATATCGAGACCCAGGACGCGGCGTCGGGAGTTTTGCGGATCAAGCGTCGTCCCCGTTTCGACTGCTTCACAATAATCGAGCAGGGCAAGCAGGGAAGCACTCATGATAAGCGACCCGCCATGGGCGATGCCGGTTTCAATAATAAGATCGGGTTTTACCTGCCATACCAGTTCCTGCAGCGCGATCATGTCCTGGGGATATTGTATAATGGGACGGCCGAGCCAGGAATAATTGTATGAATAAAGAGCGTTTATTGATAGATTTGTAAAGTGTAGTGCCGCATCCAACAAAGGGCCGTTATGCTGATTTGCCTTGATTCTTGTCAGGACTTCCTGCTCAAAATTCATTTTCATCCACCTTATAGTACGTCAGTTTGTTGCCCGCCAGGGACCTGATTTCTTCAAAATAGTTTGAATTCATAACGAAAACCGCATCACCCGGGTTTGCCTGCGCGAGACCATCGGCGGGTGACAGGACCGGCAGGGCGGTTGCCGGCAGATATTGTCCCTGTTTTGCCGGATTGATATCGATAACCACATCCGGTGTAACCTTCCACTTGCGGAGAAGAAGGAAGGAAAAAATAACTCCTTTAGAGGATGCTCCCCAGACAATAAAATTTTTTGGGGATCCGGTTTTCATCAGTTCAGCCGTTCGATCGATACCTGCCGCAAAATCACCAGGGAAAACTATGTGTTGAAAGTGTGTTCGCGGAGAATCGCGCAACGTGGCGAGATCGGCAATGACATAAAGGTATTGGCCGCCGAATGTTTTTCCCGATTCCAGTATGTTTTCGAAAAAACGGGGAAAATCTGAGAGTCTGAAATAGTTGACATGCTCATAATAAATGTCGAACCAGGCTTTGTGACACAGAATCCAGTCGAGGCAAGGAACTTCAATATACACGAGTCCCTTTCCTCCATTGGCATTCCGAACGGTCCAAAGAAACTGTAAGGGGTCGGGAATGTGTTCGAGGACATGGCGTAGAATGATGGCGTCGCCCGATATACCCAGGTGATGAGAAAAAACATCTTTCACGACATAACGGGAATGTCCTTCATACGCAGGGTCCACTCCTGTTATTGAAAAACCTCGAGATCTCATGAGTTCAAGAAACGTTCCCTTACCGCATCCGATTTCAAGTATCGACATCCCGCTGAAATAACGTCCAATGATTGCAGCCGTTTCTTCAAGATGATCCCGGAATGACTGGGAGTATCCCTGCTCGTTCTGATAATTCTCATCGTAGTGCATGAGATCCGGATCAAACGAGCTGTTGTGCACGATGCCTGTCACGGTATCCTGTTCAAGCCTGATATTACCCCGGGGGCAGCTCAGGGCCTCTGCCGCGTTCCCGTATACACGGTTCTGTGAAACGGGGAAGTCGTCCATCGCATAGAGAATAGTACGGTTCATTATTTCTTTATCAGACGCTGCAGGCGTGTCGGGTCTCCCCAAAAGGCCATGGGTTCATAATCCGGGTAAGGATAATGGCCGAGATTCAGCCGCAGGTTTTTCCCCCGCCGCTCCAGATGGTCCTCGACGAGACTTCTCACGGAGCGGGGACAACCGTTGCAGATATTAACGATTCCGTCGAACGTGCGGTGTTCTAGAATAGCGGCGAGATAATCAGCTGCCTGATCTATGGACAGATAATCGCGCAGTTGCTCGCCACCGGACATATCAAATACGGAGTCGCCCTCTTCAATCGCCCGATCCAACTGAGCAAGCAGGCTGTTCGGATTCTGTCCTTCACCGTAGAGGTAAAACAACCGCGCCCACTTCAGGTTGAAAGGTGTTTCTGCTTGCAGCATTTGCAGAAATTTGCGCAGCGTATCCTTTGCCAGGGCGTAGGGTATTTCGGGCCGGGTCGCCATTGTTTCTTTCAGAATGCCCGACCGCATGCCGTATTCGAGACAGGTTCCCGTAACCAGTATATGGCCGTATCCATCCGCGACAAGAGATTTAAGAAAGCGGTAATCAGCGGGAAGATTGACCTCGTAGTGAAAGAGTTCCTTGTAATTGGGCAAGCCGGGCCATGCAAGATGGGCTACAATATCTGCGTCGCCGAAAATTTCCCGGGGAGAGGATGTAAGATTGTGAATGTCACAGGATACGAATCGGCATTTGTCGTACCACGGCATGGTTTTAATCCTGTTTTCATCACGATCCACCGCGGTTATGCTGTGGCCACGCGAAAGCAATGCCGAAACAAGATGATGTCCCACAAATCCTGCGGCTCCTGTAACAATAATATTCATCGCAACATCTCCATCTCCGGCACGGCTACGGCGAAGCCTCCTCCCCATTCCTTCACGTAGTCATGCTGTTCAACGATTTCACCGGCTATATTCCAGGGTAAAATCAAAATGGTGTCCGGTTTTTGTTCTTTCAGAACCTCGGGTGAAACGATTGGAATATGGCTCCCCGGGAGGAATTTGCCCTGCTTCGAGGGGGCCGCATCACAGACATACGATATGAGATCGGGCTTGATCCCGGCATAATTTAGAAGCGTGTTTCCTTTCGCCGCCGCGCCGTATGCCGCCACCTTTTTTCCCAGGCGTTTCTGTTCGATAAGAAACAAAACCAGGTCATCCTTTATATGCGCCGCCCTTTTTTGAAAAGCTCGCACGGTCTCAGGTTTCCGAAGACCGTGCCGTTCTTCTTCTGCGATAATTGCCGAAACCGCTTCCGTGGTCGGTCGGGGATCTCCCGTGTGACAGCCGTATACGCGAAGGCTGCCCCCATGAGTGGACAGTTCTTCTACATCAAAAACCCTTAACCCTTCAGATTTAAAGATTCGAGTTACCGTAAAGAGCGACAGGTACGAGTAATGCTCGTGATAAATCGTATCGAACTGAGTCCTCCCGATAAGACGCATGACGTGCGGAAATTCGAGGGTGACAGTCCCGCCGTCCTTGAGAGCGGCCTTGAGACCGCCGGTAAAATCATTGATATCAGGTACATGGGCGTAGACATTATTGCCGATGATCAGATCGGCCTGCCTGCCCTGCCGGGCAAGTTCTTTTCCCAAAGCGGTTCCGAAAAATTCCCGCATCACGGGGATGCTCAACTTTTCCGCCGCGTCCGCAGTACCTCCCGTGGGCTCGATACCGAGGCACGGAATACCGGCGGCAACAAAGTTCTTAAGCAGGTAGCCGTCGTTGGAGGCTATTTCAATAACGAAGCTCTGTTCGTCAAGATTCAGACGTTTTCTGATCATGGAACTGTAACGGGCCGCGTGATCAAGCCAGCTTGTCGATGTGGAAGAAAAATAGGCGTAGTCGTCGCGGAAAAGCTCGTCGGCCGGGGTATAATCCTCAGTCTGAACCAGGCCGCAGTTTTCACAGGCAAACACTTTCAGCGGAAAATAAAATTCGGGTTTATGCAGATCCTCTGCGCTAAGGTAAGCATTCGACGGCGGCGCGAACCCGAGATCGATAAACACGTGTTTCAGGAAGTTCTTGCAGTGACGACACTTCATGGTGAAATTCCCTGAAAGTCGGGTTGAAGAAAAGGGTGGGATTTATCTCGATCGGATAGTTCGGTAATCGGCAGAGGCCATTCGATGCCTATAAGAGGATCGTTCACATTGAGCGCACCTTCCGCACGTGGCTCAAAAGACGCCGTATGAAAATAGAGTAATTCGCAGTCATCGGCCAGCGCCTGAAACCCGTGAGCGAATCCTTCAGGGATTGACAGGCTTTTCAGATTATCCGCGGTGAGAATTTCTCCATGCCATCGCAAAAACGACGGGGATTCCTTCCTGATGTCAACGGCCACGTCGAATATTGCCCCCCGAAGGCAGGTTATTATCTTCCACTCGGCATTGGGCGGATGCTGAAAATGCAATCCCCGCGCCGTTCCTTTTTTTCTGGTGAGCGTATGATTGATCTGGACGACTGGTTTGCCAAGACCCGCTTGGCTGAACTCATCGGCGCAATACAGGCGGCTAAGAAAACCGCGTTCGTCGGAGACAGACGTTCTCTGGATAACCGTCAGGCCTTGGAGAGGTGTTGCTTTGATGGTAAACCGTTTTTCCATCGTGGAATTCCTAGCGAGTGCTTCCGATATGTTCGTATTCGGCAATCTGCTTTAGTGAAACATCACGCATATCCTGACCCCGCCGCCACGCCTCGTACCATTCAAGCGTCTTATCCAGCGCGGTGTCCAGGTTCCAGCGGGGCTTCCATCCGAGGCGGGCCCGTGCCTTACTGCTGTCGAGCTTCAGGTAAAGGGTCTCGTGCGGGTGAAAGTTCGTATCCTGCTTCCACTCGAAATCAGAAATATTTTCCGCCATGCGGTCGACTATCCAGCGTACAGGA
>DSBH01000067.1 GCA_011056825.1 Deltaproteobacteria bacterium
ATTATGGCAGAAAAACGGCTGAATGTCAAGTAATATTAATGATATAGCTTTGAATAACACAGTTTTTCGGGGACGGCTTGGACGTGAGGGTAAAGAATAATGGGGGAGTTGTGCAAAGCTCTCTACTTTTGTATGGTTGAAAAAGCGACAGTAATAATTTCTGTTGTGCAACCGGTCGCCGGCGGGAAAAGGCGGAATTAATGATAACACAAGTCCTCATCCTTGTCTTTACGACGGAAACTACGGACAAACGGGAAAGATGAACGTTCATCTCTCCCGTTTTTTTCGGCGGCCCGTATCGAAGCATACGATTAACACAAAAGGAGGTAGCAACCATGGAATTTGAGAACATTCTGTTTGAGAAACAGGGCCACATCGCAACTCTCACTTTGAATCGCCCTCCGGCAAATTCAGTTAATCTGGCTACGCTGCTCGAGATCGAGAAGGCGCTCGATGACGTCGATCAGGACAAGGAGGTCCGCGTCCTCATTCTCACGGGTGCGGGTGAAAAGGGATTCTCCGCCGGGTTTGACGTTTCAGACGCGGCGAACGCGAACAAGACCGGCCCTAAGGGGCAGGAACTCTGGACACGGATCGACCGCTTCACCAAGCCGGTTATTGCAGCGATTAACGGGTATGCTTTCGGCGGCGGCTGTGAACTCGCCATGGCCTCCACCTTCAGCGTCATGGTTGAAACCGCGAAGATCGGCCTCACGGAATTAAATCTGGGAATCATTCCGGGCTGGGGGGGAACACAGCGCATGCCGCGCATTCTCGGAAAATCGAAGGCGCTGGAAATGATTCTTTTCAGCAAGCGCATTACCGCGCAGGAGGCTTTCGAAATCGGCTTGGTCGACCGCGTCTCAAAGACGGGCGAATTGATGAATGATGTCATGGAAATGGCCGAATTCCTGGCCAAGAGACCGCCTCTCGCGGTAAAGGCTGTTTTGAAAGCCGTCAATGTCGGTCTCGAAAATGGTCTCGACGAGGGAACAAAGGTGGAATGGGAAGGCACCCAGACGGTATCAGGATCCAAGGACGCTATGGAAGGATTTACGGCCTTCATGGAAAAACGCGAACCGAACTTCAAGGGTGAATGATTCATCTCAGAAAGGAGAATCCTTATGAAAGCTGATGATGTCAAAAAAATTACCATGGTCGGCGCGGGAGACATGGGTCACGGCATCGCCGCCTGTTTTCTTCAGGGCGGCTATACGGTCGTGCTGCGCGACATTAAACAGGAGTTTGTTGACAAGGGTGTGGCAGGCATCAAAAAAAGCTTCGCCAGGTTTGTAGAAAAAGGCAAGATGACGCAGGAAGCCTTTGATGACGCCCTGTCACGGCTTATCCCGATGGTCGATATCGAGGAAGCGGTCAAAGATTCCGACTTCATCGTGGAAGCCGTACCGGAAATTCTCGATCTCAAGAAAAGTGTTTTCGCCGAACTCGACAAATATGCCCCGAAACATGCCATCCTGGCTTCCAATACCTCGAACATCAGCATATCAGACATAGCATCGGCCACGAATCGTCCCGACAAGGTCATTGGCTATCACTTTTTTAATCCAGCCATATTGATGAAATTGGTTGAAGTGACCCGGGGCGACAAGTCATCCGATGAATCGATACAGATCGGCTATGACCTTGCGCAGAAGATCAAAAAAGTCCCTGTCATCGTCGAAAAAGATTCGCCGGGGTTCATCTACAACCGCGTTAACGAACCAACGCTTGCTCTGCTTTCCAAGATTCTCGAGGAAGGGAGTCCCGCTCCCGAAGAGTTCGACGCGGCATTGAAGCCCTTCATGCCCATGGCGCCTTTCGAGCTGATGGATTACGTGGGCATCGACATCGCCTACCACGGACTGGAGTACTTCGCCGAGGTGCTCTCGCCGGATTACAAACCGTCAAAAGCGTTCGAAGAATACATGACAGCCGGCACGCTGGGCAAAAAAACCGGCAAGGGTTTTTACGACTGGTCGCAGGGCCGACCCCAGATCGATACGGCGAAAGCGACCAAGGAATATGACCTGAATCACCTCGTCGCCCTGCAGGTAAACGAGGCCACCAAGCTTATTGAAGAGGGTGTCTGCACCGACCCCAAAGAGATAGACCTGGCCATGGCCAATGGCGGAGGGTCTCCCTTCGGCCCGTTCGCGCTTGCCCAGGGCATCGGCTACGAAGTGCTGAACGCGAAACTGGAAGAACTGTACGACAAGTTCAAGCTGGATATATTCAAACCGACGAAGACCATGAAGGAAGGAAACATCAAGGTCTGAGTAACGGTTTACGAACCGGAAACTCACGGGGGACGGACTTGAAATCCGTCCCCCGTTTTTTCGCTTATCGCCTTTCGGCAGGAGAAACAGCGCCGCCCGGCACTACAGCACTATCTTGATATCATCCCGTATACTCAGACGCTCGAACAGGTCGGTTCGATCATCGTCGCTGAATACCTCGGCTTCAACACGTAATGAACAATAAGTTCCCGCCGCGCTGGTTCTCGACAAGACCACGCTGCACGATCGTTGCCGGAACACATCTTCAACGGCTTTGTGAAGCGCATCTCTGTCGGTTCCGATAACCGTGTATACCCAGTCACAAGGGTACTCCATGACCGGTTTCCCATTCTTTTTCACAAGCGTTGCAACTCCTTGCCGGGCAATCCTGCCCGATTTTATTGTCCGGCTCTTGCCGTCCCTCATTCAACAAGGCGGGAGCCGACAAAATCCCAGTCAACGAGATTGCGCAACAGGGCGTCCAGATAATCTCCCCGCCTGTTCTGATAATCCAGGTAATAGGCGTGTTCCCAGAGATCTACCGTGAACAGGGTATGAATGCCCCGCGCCACGGGCGAATCGGCGTTGGCCGTGGTCATGATTTTGAGTTTTTTGTCACGCATGACCAGCCATGCCCAGCCGCTTCCGAAACGTGCCAGTGCTTCCTTCGTGAACTGTTCCACAAATTGCTCGAATCCACCGAATGATTCGTCAATCAATTCGGCGATGTGTCCCCCGGGAACCCCGCCCCCGCCCGGTTTCATGCAACGCCAGAAAAAACTGTGGTTCCAGACCTGTGCGGCGTTGTTGAAGAGCACGGCCCGCGACGGGTCCTCAACGGTCATTCTCATTATTGTTTCAAGAGGCTCATCCTGCAGGAATGTTCCTTCAAGCAGTTCATTGGTTTTTGCCTCGTAAGCAGCGTGGTGCTTGTCATAATGAAACTCGATCGTCCGGCTGCTAATAAAAGGTTCCAGTGCATTTTTCTCGTAGGGCAGTTCCCAGCGTCTGACGCTCATTACAATTCCTCCTTTTTGTCGTTGGTTCTTTCGGAACCGGTTTCATTCCCCGGATCCGGTTTTTCGCCTGGCAATACATGTCCGTCTTTCCGCGCACCCGTTCCGGCGACCTCTTCGCGCTCCCCTCCCCTGCCATCATCAGTTGACGGCGTTTTTGTCCTTTCCAGGGCGGCCATCCAGAGGGAATGCCTTCCCCTCGCGTAATCGAGCCTGATGGTCCCGGTAAAAATTCCGCGTACCATCGGCCGGTTCGGTTTGATAACCAGTGCCGCTATGTGGGCGATAAAGGCCGCTATGAACAGAACGAAAAAAATATTATGAATCCAGGTGGCCGCCGATGTGACCGCGTAGGAAAGTTGCGGATCCAGGAGATTCTTGTATGTTTTCACCAATCCCGAAATAATGAGCATGGCGATGATGAAAGCCATACCCATGTAGGCCAGCCTCTGTTCGGGAAGATATTTTTCAAAGGGCGGTTCATCCCCCTTGCCGAAAAATGTTTTTATTACTTTAATGGACTCCTTCAGATCCCCTCGCCTCGGCAGCAGTCCTCCTTCGCCCAAAAGACCGTGGTAAAAAACATGAAAGAACGATGCGGCGACGAACACAACAGCGGCTATGTAATGAATGGTCAGGGTCGTGTAAAAATCACCGGACCATGAAAACCACGGTATTTCGGTAACATAATAACGCTTTCCGATAGGAAGCTCCAGGAGACCCGTCAGAATAAGCAGAAGACCTGACAGCGCGATCGCCCAATGCTCCACGAGTTCCAGCACGCTGTGACGCCTGACCAGGTTTTTTCCTTCAATAACACGATCAGTCATCGTTTTCGCCTTCCCCCTTCTTTTTTACTCGATTTCGCACGGCGAGCATGGCGGCGGTCAGACCGGCTCCCATGCCGATTACAGGAGACATGAGAACCGACGTTTCCATGAGCGACGCGCGCGCCGGACGGCGACTCACCTTATCGAAGTGGGGACGTCCGGGACCTTTTTCCACTACCTTGTTTATTTCTTCGAAGGGGACCGGCGAAAGATAAATGGTCCCCGTGCCTCCGTTTTCAGTCAAGCCATAGAGATATCCACCGGTCTCCGCAGCTCTTCGTTCCGCTTCTTTCATTATGTCGCGCCGCAGGCCGATTACCATGGCGTCCCTTGGACATGCCTCAACGCAAAGCGGCAACTGCTGGTTCAAAAGCCGGTCGTGACACAGGTCGCATTTGAACATTACGCCGTTTCCGGCGAGCGTGGGCATGATTTCGAGATATATCCCTATACCCGACTGGCGCTGGGGGATGTTCCAGGGACAGACACTGCGACACTTTGCTCCGCCGAAACAAAGGTCGGGGTCGATGACGACCGAACCGTCCGGATACTTGTGATTCGCCGTGAATGGGCAGAGTGTTGCGCAGGGAGGATTGTCGCAGTGCATGCACCGTCTCGGCAGGTACACGGTGCGGATTCCCCCGTCCACGGGAACATCCGCCCGTTGAATAAATAACTGCGTGTAGGGAGTCAGCCGGTCGTACACGTCCTTTCGCTTCGACCAGTCTTCGATCATGCCGCGCGGGAACAGCGGCGGAATCGGATCAACAGGATCGGGAATCCTGTTCAGGGCACGCTCTCTGCACGCCGCGACGCAGAGAGGAACATCGTGATCAACGCACCCGTCACACCGCGTACAATCAATAAGCGTCGCCAGCGCTTCCTTGCCGGGTGAAGCCCCTGCCTCCTTGGGTGTCCCGGCGATACCGGAAAATGCCGCCAGTCCCGCAGATACCTGCAAGAAATTTCTTCTCGTCAGTCGTGACACCGAACCCCCCTTACATTTTCGTTTTTCAACCTGATACCGCTTCCGTCTTCTCCTTCGGTCCCGGTCCGATTGTCCCCACACCGTTTATGCTGAAACCGATAGCGCCGTATGTGCACGATTTTCTCAGGCACTGAAGACAACGGATACAGTCACTCTGATTCGCCCCTTCGTAAAACTTGATTCCCATGGGACAATTCCGGTAGCATTCGCCGCATCGGACGCATCGATCAGGGTAATGCACCATCCGGAATACGCTCACCTTGTTAAAGAGCGAATAAATAGCTCCCAGCGGACAGAGTACCCTGCAAAAGGGCCGACGTGTATACACCATGAGAACAAGCAGTAAAACCAGTATCGCCAGCTTACCGTAAAAGAGTGCCCCCCAGAGTTCCCGCAAATGCGGCTGCAGGAACGCCAGCGGAAGCCCCGCCTCCAGTGTACCCGCCGGACATATGTACTTGCAGAACCAGTTTTCTCCATATCCGAAAACGTCGACGATCACAAGAGGAAATAATATGACGAACAGCACGAGAACACCATATTTCACCCATGAAAGAAAGCGGGGAATTTCCATTTTTCGCGAGGGGATCTTGTGAATCAACTCTTGCATGAACCCGAAGGGACACACCCATGCACAGGGCATTCGGCCCACGAGACCGCCGACAAGACCGAGCGTTCCGATCACGTACAGTCCGAGGTGATATGACCCTGCCCTGAAAGACGGCCGAATGCCCGCGAAGAAAGTCTGAAGAGACCCCAGGGGACAGGCGCCTGTCGCCGCCGGGCAGGAGTAACAATTAAGCCCGGGAACACAGACACTCTTAAGTTTTCCCTGATAAATGTTTTTTGTAAACGGGAAAAGCATCCAGGCATTACACAGAAAGACCGAAACGGTCTGGATGAGACGCCTGATATCAACCATCAACCTGCACCTATGCAGCTCAAGCAGATTGTGATCGCCTTTTCCCAGACCGCCGAGGCTTCTCCCGCATTAATACCCGCGACCAGGAGTACGAGAAACAGGAGAACAAGTGCATATGAAACCGGGCTGCCATTTGTTGCCATGTTTTTCATCTCTTTGCTGACCGGCAGAAATTTACCGCTCACAGGCTTCAAAAAGTTCGTTGATTTTCGCCTCGAATTCGCTTGTCGACTTCCAGCCGCCGATCTGCTTTTCGAGAACCCTGCCTTTTGAAACAATTATTTTATAGGGGACATAAGAAATATTAAATGCTTTCATGACTTTCTCGCCGCCCCAGTATACCGGAAACGTCAGTCCCAACTGGTCAACCAGCCTCTGGATTTCTTCCGCCGTGCCGAAATCGATGCTTACCACAAAAATACCGAGTCCTTTGTCGCCGTATTTCTCGTACATCTCCTGGTAAGCCGTCAATTCGCTCCGGCATGCCCCGCAGCGGGATGTCATTATCGAAATGAATATAGGACAGTTTTCTTCCCTGGTCAGCTGCTCAACGCCGGGCGCGTCGATGCCGACGACACTGTTCCGCGAAGCTTCGACATCAGCCGCTGCCGGACAAATAAATAAAAAAAACAAAACACATGCCCATAGCACAACAACTCGCAAATGCATCATTACACTCTCTTTCCTGTAACAAACGGTATGATGTTGATTTGCCGTCGAATTTTGAAGTATATGTTCTTTTTATACACGGGTCAACAAGCCACTTTGGAACCGTCGACTTTTAACCCCAAATCCGCTATTGGTTTACCCTGTTCGTGGTACAGAAAGTTCAACACGCCGTTAATTCGGAGAGATATTGTCAAATGTTGTGGATTGAGTTCCGTACCCTCCGGTTATTGCCTATGCCGCTTCCTGTAATTCTCCGTCGATGAACACCTTATTTTCTAATACGAGAGGTATCATGTCGTACCC
>DSBH01000196.1 GCA_011056825.1 Deltaproteobacteria bacterium
CCCTTCGGATGTCTTCCCTGCGGACTCGCGGCCAGGGACTCCCTCAGGGCTGGCGCAGTTCTTCCTCTTTCCCACCAGGACATCGGAAACTGGCCGTTCATCAACCATCCGTGGGAGCATGCCCTTCCGTTTACCGAAGACCGGCGTGGATTCACCAAGCGGTTTATCGGCGATGACGCCCTGCTTGCCCATCAGGGAACGGGCTATTTCACCCTTCCCTTTGCCGGGTTCGATCTTCGAAAAGTACAGACCGGTCCACAGACGATCGTGGTGGATTCGAAGGACACGGTGCTGGGAACGGTGCTGACCTGCGTGACCGACGTCTCCATCGACCGGGTGGAATCACAAATATTAAGCGTCAACAGCCCCGACAAACCTCAAGGATTCCGACCCCGCGGTCTGTGCTGCGGGTTTGTCCGTCTCACGTCGCCCCTGGACGAAGGCTCTATCATTACTGTAAAAGACACCCGCCGATCACTGCCCGCCATGATCATGAAAGATATTCGACCCGATCGGACGGCCCGCCGGCCGGTACGGGAAATGCTTACGAGCGATGATACGCACAACCATCGGGTTTCCAATAAATCAAAACACTAAGTGAAGCGGAGGGGGAATGTATTCATGAAAGAAATAAGCGAGTTGCTGTTTCCCGAGAACACGCTGTATGCTGAAGATCATGAATGGGCAAAAATCGAGGACGGTGTCGCGACAGTCGGCATCAACGACTATGCCCAGGATCAGCTGGGTGACATCGTATATGTAGAACTTCCGCAGGTGGGAGACTCCTTCGAGAGAGGCGACGAGTTCGGCACCGTTGAATCGGTCAAGGCCGTTTCGGAACTCTATATGCCGCTTTCCGGCGAGATAATCGCCGTGAACGAGAATCTCGAAGATTCCCCGGAACTTATCAACCAGTCGCCTTACGAAGAAGGATGGATCATCAAGATCCGGCCCGACGATGACAACGAGGCGGAAGAACTCATGGAAAAAGAAGCCTACCTCTCTTTTTTGAAGGGGGACGACTGAATGCGTTACCTGCCTCACACGGATGACGATATTTCGACGATGCTCCGGGTGACGGGGGCTGACAGCATCAATGATTTTTTCGCAGTCGTGCCCGAAGAGCTCCGCCGGCCGTCTGGAATGGCGCTTCCCGATGCGCTGACCGAGTGGGAACTGAACGATCTCATGGCAGCGCTTTCAAATGCGGATACCGGGGCAACAGACTTTCTTTCATTCGTGGGAGCCGGAAGTTACGACCATCACATCCCCGAGACAGTGCCGTTTCTTGCGGGCCGATCCGAATTCGCCACGTCGTACACGCCCTATCAGCCCGAGCTCAGCCAGGGAACCCTGCAGGCGATGTACGAGTACCAGACCCTGCTCGCCCGCCTGACGGGCATGGAAATCGCCAATGCCTCGATGTACGACGGGGCCTCGGCACTCGCCGAAGCCATCCTCATGGCTCTGCGGATTACGAAAAAAAACACCGTTGCCCTCTCGACGGCCGTTCACCCCTTCTACCGGCAGGTGGTCCGGACCTACGTGGAACCTACCGGTTGCTCCGTGCTGGAACTCCCCGTGCTTGAATCGGGACGGACGGATCTTTTGACGCTTGCATCATCGGCGGACTCAGCCGTTGCGGCTCTTCAATCTCCCAATTTCTTCGGCTGCATGGAAGACCTGCCGACCGCGGCCCGGATCATGCACGATCAAGGAGGCCTGCTGGCGGCTTCCTTTACCGAGCCCGTCGCTTTCGGCCTGTATCGCCCTCCCGGCGACGACGGCGCCGACGTAGCCTGCGGAGAAGGCCAGAGTCTCGGCATTCCGCGGTCTTTCGGCGGACCGGGCGTCGGCATATTCTGCACACGTTCCAGGTACGTGCGTTCCATGCCCGGCCGCCTCGTTGGAAAAACCCGCGATCAATCGGGGAAACGGGGGTTCGTTCTCACCCTGGCCACGAGGGAACAGCATATAAGGCGGGAACGTGCCACGTCCAACATCTGTACAAACAGCAGCCTGTGCGCCCTGTCTTCCGCCGTTTACCTGGCTTCCCTGGGAGGAAGCGGGCTGCGGCGGCTGGCACGATTGAATTACGACAAGACGGAATATCTGAAGAGAAATCTTTCGGAAGCCGGCTGGACAATGCCGTTCACAAGTCCCACATTCAACGAATTTGTCGCCAGGATCCCCGGGGATGCGGAGGAAGCGCACCGCGGACTCCGTGAAAAGGGCATCCTGGCGGGAGTCCCCCTCGGACGCTGGTATCCAGATCTTCGCGATTGCCTCTTACTGTGCGTCACAGAAACGGCGACCCGCGAAGACATGGATCGCCTCGTATCAGAGGTGCGATCATGAGTGAGAGAGTCGGCACACAGGGCCTGTTGTTCAACGAACCGCTGCTCTGGGAAAGAGGAAGCCGGGGTCGTTCGGGCATGTCCCTGCCCCGCGCCGACGTGGAACCGGCCCCTGTCGATGAGGACCTCGTGGGTAACGGCCCGGACATCCCCGACCTGTCGGAACCGGAAGTCGTCCGCCACTACACACGGCTGTCCCAGTGGAATTTCGGCATCGATTCGAACATGTATCCGTTGGGTTCCTGCACAATGAAATATAACCCGAAAACGAATGAGAAACAGGCGGCGCGCCCCGGCTTTGCCGGCGCCCACCCGCTCCTGCCGTCAGAACTATCCCAGGGCGCTCTTCAACTTATGGCGGAGCTCGAACAGTATCTCGCCGAAATCACGGGACTCGACGCGGCAACGCTTCAACCCGCCGCCGGGGCCCAGGGAGAACTGACGGGCATGCTGATCATGCATGCCTGGTTCAAGCACCACGATGATCGCCGATCGAAGATCATCGTCCCTGACACGGCCCACGGCACGAACCCGGCAAGCGCCGCCCTCTGCGGGTACCGTGCCGTCCCCGCGGCCTCCGGACCGGACGGTATTCTCGAAACAGCTGTCATCGACCGCCTCATGGACGACGAGACGGCGGGCATCATGATCACCAACCCCAACACGCTCGGTTTTTTTGAAGAAAATATCAAAGCGATCGCCCAAATCGTCCACCGGCACGACGGGCTGGTCTACTGTGACGGCGCCAATATGAACGCCCTGATGGGTATCGTCGACCTGGCGGCAGCCGGCGTGGATATCCTGCACCTTAACCTGCACAAAACATTTTCGACGCCTCACGGCGGTGGCGGACCGGGCTCAGGGCCGGTGCTGGTCCGGAAAAAGCTGGAACCTTTTCTCCCGGTTCCCCGCGTCGTCCCCGACGGGAAAGGCTGGCGGCTGTCCGACGATTTTCCCCTTTCCATCGGCAAGATACACGCCTTTCAAGGCAATTTCGGTGTTATGGTCAAGGCGTACAGTTACATCAGGAGCATGGGCGCCGACCTGAAAAGGGCCTCCCAACTGGCAGTACTGAACGCCAATTATCTCAAGGAACGTCTGAAGGGAGTTCTCCATCTTCCCTACGACCGTCCCTGCATGCATGAATGTGTCTTTACCGACGCCCTGCAGCAACCTTACGGCATAACGACTCTCGATATGGCGAAACGACTCATGGATTACGGTTTCCACCCGCCCACCGTCTATTTTCCTCTGGTCGTCAAGGACGCCCTCATGATGGAACCGACGGAAACGGAATCCCGGGACGACATCGACCGTTTCGTCGAAGCACTGGAAGCCGTCGCCAAAGAAGCCGTCGAGTCGCCGGAACTTCTTCGCGAAGCTCCTCACGTCTGTAAAACGGAACGTCTCGATGAAACGGAAGCTGCCCGAAATCCCCGCCTTACCGGCTGAAACTGTCTCGGTCTTCTCAGCGACGGGTGTGTGTTCATTGTGCCGCTTTCCTGTTATGCTGATAACTCCCGCAGACAAGCAAGGCTTCCTGTTCCCCTGAGGAAAACCGCAGTACGGCCAGGCAGGTCAGGATGTGGATATTCATTTCCGGCCAGACAGGTTTTTATTTCGACATGAACAGAAAAAACTACAATCCCAAACCGCCGTGGCTGAGAAAAAGTCTCGCCACGGGACCCGAATTTGAAAAAACGAGGACGCTGTTGCGGCGCGAAGGACTGACCACCGTCTGTCACGAAGCGCGATGTCCGAATATCAGGGAATGCTTTTCCAGAAAAACGGCTACGTTTATGATCATGGGTAACCGATGCACGCGAAACTGCCGTTTCTGCGCCGTTGCAAACGGGCGACCGGATCCTCCCGACCGAAGCGAACCGGAACGATTGGCACGCGCGGCACGGGATCTCGGCCTGCGCTATGTAGTGGTAACCTCCGTCACCAGAGACGATCTGCCCGACGGTGGCGCTTCCTGCTTCGCAGACACGGTGCAGGCCATCTGCAAAACCATTCCCTGCGCGCTCGTGGAAGTGCTCATACCTGATTTTTCGGGAAACCGGGACGCCCTGTTGTCGGTGCTCGAGGCGAAACCCTCGGTCATGAATCACAACATTGAAACGGTGGAACGCCTGTATTCCGATATTCGACCCGGAGCTGACTATAACCGTTCTCTTTCGCTTCTGAAAGAAGCGGCGTCACGCGGGGAAACTGTAAAAACAGGACTCATGCTGGGACTTGGTGAAACCGGCAAGGAACTGGAACAGACGCTGCGAGATTCCCTGAACGCCGGAGTACGGATTCTGACCATGGGGCAATATCTGCAACCGGCGCCCGACAAGGAGCGTGTATCCCGCTTCGTGCCGCCGGAAGAATTCGACGAATGGAAGACCGAGGCCCTTCACATGGGATTCACCGCCGTCGCTTCGGGACCGTTCGTCCGCAGTTCCTACAACGCGGCGGGCCTGTACAATACCTTCCTCGCCGCGACGTCACCGTCGCGGTAACGTGTTCTGAAAGCCTTACTGTTCACCGATAAAGCCATTGTTATGGAAAGTGTACGGCGAAACTCATGACCGCCCTTTTCACATTCGAGTACGGTATGGGAATTTCCCGAACCTATCATCCTCCAGGCTGTACGCCTTCGGCTCAGGGTCGTATACCCTGTCCACCCGCTATGACGATTTCTTTGCCCGTCATGAATGTCGCGGCGTCCGAGCAGAGCATGAGAACCGCCCCGGCGATTTCTTCGGGCTTCGCCAGGCGTCCGAGCGGAACCGACGCGAGGATCGCGTCTTTCGCAGCGGGGTTGTGATCAAAAATTTTTCTGGCCATGTCCGTGTCGACGAATCCCGGGCATACGGCATTAACCCGTACTTTCCTGTGTGCCACTTCCAGGGCCGCCGCCCTGGTCAGTCCCAGGATCGCGTGCTTGCTGGCGCTGTACAGTGAAAGACCATCGTTGCATCGCAAGCCCATGACGGACGAATTGTTGACGATGCTTCCGCCCCCTTCCTTCCGTATCATGGGGATTTCGTATTTCATGCAGAGCCAGGTACCGCGAAGATTCGTGTTCATGACGGCGGTCCACTCTTCCATGGTGGTGTTGGCCAGCCGCCTGAGAGGAACCCCCGTCCCGGCATTATTAAAGGCGTGATTCAGGCGGCCGTACCGCTCGCCGATGGCCGCGAAGAGTGCTTCGACCTGCCCCGGTTCAGTCACGTCGGTCCTGATGAATTCCGCCTTTCCGTCCCTTCCCGTTATCTCGTCGACAACATCAGCTCCGAGGTTTTCCCTGCGAGCCGCTATAACAACTGACGCTCCTTCCGCGGCGAAGGCGATGGCCGTAGCCCTGCCGATTCCCGAGTTTCCTCCCGTAACCAGTACAACCTTATCGTCGAATCTGCGTGCGTTCACTTTTTAACTCTCCTTCTCACCGCTTATATAGATTGTCCACCGTCAACCGATATCTCCTTGCCGATCATGTAAGATGCTTCGTCGGAGCAAAGCCAAAGGACAATACCGGAAATTTCGTCTGTGTCGCCGATGCGTTTCATGGCCGTGTTGGCGATAACCATGTCGTACATGTTCGGAATGTATTTGGCGGCCCTTTCAAGAATTTCCGTCTGTATGGGGCCAGGACAAACAGCATTGATCCGAATGTTTTTCGGTGCATATTCAAGCGCCGCCGTCCGCGTGAGGGCGAGAATCGCGTGCTTGCTCGCACAGTAATGGGAAAGACCGTAATCGGCCGTAAAACCCAGAATCGACGAAGTGTTCACGATAATACCGCCCCCCTGCTTCAGCATCCTGTTTATTTCGTGCTTCATGCACAACCAGGTGCCGCGGGCGTTGGTTTCGATGACCTCGTCCCATTCCTCAACGGTTGTTTTGGCGACCGTCGGAATATGGGGATGGGATACGCCGCCGTTGTTGAACGCGATATCCAGTCGATCGTATCGCTCGAAGATCTGATTAAACAGACTGTCAACATCGTCCGGATTCCGAATGTCTGTCTTTATAAAACAGGCATCTCCGCCGGCCTCGGTAATTTCCTCCACCAGTGATTCTCCAAGCTTTTCACGCCGTGCCGCCGTAACGACCCGGGCCCCCTCCCTCGCGAAGGCCGCCGCCGTTGTCCTGCCTATTCCGGACGTTGTTCCCGTCACGAGCACCACCTTGTCTGTAAACCGCTTTTCTTCCACTGCAATCAACTCCTTCACGGTAAATTCGCGTCCTCCCGATCTTACTTTCATAAAAAAGGACCGGGATAACCACGGTTTTTCATGTATCAGCATAGCCCCCGTGATCGGGATCGTTAACCTGTTTTCCCGCGATCCATGAAGGGCCGGCCTTTACTTTTATGTTTCTTTTCAGGATTCAGCAAAATGTCCGGTGAAATCGGGTATCGGATGAGACAGCCGGCGGGCATGGTAACTCCGCCCTGGTTTCGGCGTTTCTGGATAGCATATTCTGACGAAAAAAACATTGACGAGGTGAAAAATCTCTCTGAATCAAAAGGCCCCCTTTTCGGCGGAAAAGGGGGCCCGCAGTGATGTCGCATGTCAGTTGATGGAGGTCGGAGTCACCGTACGTTTCGCTTCTGCCAGGCCTCCCAGTAGAAACGACCCACCGA
>DSBH01000132.1 GCA_011056825.1 Deltaproteobacteria bacterium
GAAGGAGGCGCATGTATGAGTAATTTGTTGGTGAATACCCGGGATCAGCGGTTTCTGATCTATGAACAGATCGGTATCGAAAAGCTTTTCGGTTTCGAGAAATACGCCGATTATTCTTCCGACGTGGTGGATATGGTCCTGAAGGAAGCGGAAAAAATGGCCGTCGAAGTGATCGCGCCGACGCTGGATGTAGGCGATAAAGAAGGCGCGACTTTCAAGGACGGTATCGCGCACGCGCCCTCATGCTTCCACGCTCCCTACAAGACGTTCTGCGATTCGGGCTGGATCTGCGCGTCCAAGGGGCCGGACGTGGGAGGACAGAATATGCCGAAACTCCTTAACACGGCTTGCTGGGAGCTTTTCGCGGCTGCCCACATGGCGTTTACCATGTATGGCACCCTGACTACGGGCGCCGCGGGCCTGATCGAGGAGTACGGAACGGAAGAACAGAAAAACAAGTATATGTACAAAATGTACACCGGCGAATGGGCGGGCACCATGTGCCTCACCGAGCCGAACGCCGGAAGCGACGTTGGCGCTCTCAGGACGACGGCGAAGAGGCTTCCCGACGGGACCTACAGCATTACGGGAACGAAATGTTTCATTTCATCCGGTGATCACGACCTGACGGAAAACATCATTCATCCCGTTCTGGCCAGGGTCGAGGGTGATCCCCCGGGTACGAAGGGAATTTCGATCTTCATCGTTCCCAAATACCGGGTCAACGATGACGGCAGTCTGGGTGAGTCCAACGACGTGGTGACCGGCAACCTTGAGCACAAGATGGGCATCAGGGCCTCCGCCACGGCGACGCTCAACTTCGGCGAGAACGGCAACTGTATCGGCGAACTGCTTGGCGAAGAAAAGGCCGGCATGAAAATCATGTTCAAGATGATGAACGAGGCACGGCTCGATGTCGGCAGCCAGGGAGAGAGTATCGCCTCGGCCGCCTATGAGCATGCCGTAGAGTACGCGAAAGAACGCGTTCAGGGCAGACCCCCGATGGCGGCGAAAGACGCCGAGCCGACGGTCATTATCAATCATCCGTCAGTGCGCCGCAACTTGATGTGGATGAAGGCCTATCTTGAGGGAATACGGGCAATCAACTACCTGACCAGCTACTGCATTGACATGGTCGAGGCGTCTGATTCCGAGGAAGACCGCAAAAGGTACCAGGGCTATATCGAGCTGTTTACTCCTGTTTGCAAGGCCTTTTCATCGGATAAGGGGGTCGAGATCTGCTGTAAGGCGATGGATGTGTACGGCGGTTACGGTTTCTGCGAGGAATACCCGGTCGAGCAGTATCTCCGGGATTGCAAGATCACGCAGATATACGAAGGAACGAACCAGATTCAGTCCCTTGACCTGGTGGGCAGAAAACTGGGACAGAACAAGGGAACCAACTTCATGAATCTTATGGCGGATATCGTCGTGACCATGGATGAAGCCGACGGGATAGATGAACTTAAAGAATCGGTGAGTAAACTGCGGGAAGCCCATGAGGCGATAGGGGAGATTCCCGGGGTATTCGTCGAATTTGCCAGTGCCGGCAACCCGATTGTCATGCTTCAGAACGCGGAGCCGTTTCTGGCTCTCATGGGCGATCTGATGAGCGGCTGGTTGCTGATTCAGGGAGCTGCCATCGCCTTGAAGAAACTCGAGACCCTGTACGCGGAAGCCGGGGCGGACACGGAAGAAAAGCAGAAAAAACTTGCCGGAGAAAACGCGGACGTGGCTTTCTACCGTGGTAAAGTCGCAACGGCCAGGTTTTTTGCCACGG
This sequence comes from Deltaproteobacteria bacterium, assembly GCA_011056825.1. Taxonomy (GTDB): domain Bacteria; phylum Desulfobacterota; class Syntrophia; order Syntrophales; family UBA2210; genus MLS-D. The sequence continues at coordinate 1,781 of DSBH01000132.1, forward strand.
AAATTCTTCCCACGGTCAAGTCGCGCTGCGCCGTGATCAAAAAGGGAGAAACAACTGCTTTTGACGTAAATGATGAATCTTTTGCATGCTAGGAGCAGGCAATCTCGGTGGAAGGAGAGATTCGAAACAGGAAGTGTGACCGTTCCGGAGCGGGGAACAGGGCAGGATGTTGAATAGATGGCGGCCGCCGGCTCGGTTCATGGTTGATTTCCTTGGCCGACAGAGAAAAGTGCTCGAAAAATAAAAAAACGGAGGTAGGGTTATGAAGGAATGCGTTGTTGTTGACGGTATCAGAACCGCTAATGTACGTGCGCACAAGGAGAAGGGCTGGTTCAGGAATGTGCGGCCCGATGAATACCTGATCAAGATCTATGAAGAACTCTTCAAGCGGAATTCCAAGATAGATCCCGAACAGGTGGATGCCGTCTTCTGCGGTACGGCGAATCAGACGGGCATGCAGAACGATATAGCCAGGCTCGCCTGGCTTGCCGGCGGTTTCCCGGAATCCGTACCGACGAACGGCGTCGGCCAGCAGTGCCCCTCGGGAATGTCGGCCACGGAACACGCGGCCAGGGCCATCATGTGCGGTGAAGGCGACATCTTCATCGCTTCCGGCGTGGAAGACATGCAGAAAGTACCCATGTCCTTCGGGATGGATTTTCCTCCCCGGTTGATGGAACGGTACAAGTTCGAGGATATTCCCATGGGTGCGACCGCAGAAAAAGTGGCCGAGCTTTACAATGTAAAACGGGAAGACATGGAACTCATGGCCTACTGGAGTCACAAGAACGCAGCGGCCGCGCGGGACTCTGGTAAATTCGCGAATGAAATCATTCCCATCGAAGGCCACAAGGAAGACGGAACGCCGTTCATGGTCGACCGCGATCAGTGGATCAGGGAAGAAATTTCGCTCGAGCAGATGGCTGCCATGAAATCGCCTTTCAAGGAAAACGGCGTGGTGTCGGCGGCCGTTTCCTCGCCACTGACGGCAGGAGCATGCGCGCTGTTGCTCATGAGCCGCGAAAAGGCCGATGAGCTTGGCTATGATTATCATATCAAGTACGCTGGCGGCGCCATGGCCGGTTGTGACCCCACGGTCATGGGCATCGGTCCCATTTTCGCCGCACGGAAACTTCTGAAACTGACCGGCAAGACCGTCAAAGACATCGACGTGTGGGAGCTCAACGAGGCTTTCGGCAGTCAGTCGCTGGCCGTTCTTCGTGAGCTGGGCATCGCCGAAAACGCGCCCTTTGACAACGTCAACGTCTGGGGCGGCGCGCTCGCGCTGGGTCATCCCCTGGGAGAGTCGGGCGCCCGTATTATTGTGACGTTGAACAACATCATGAAAACGGATTACAAGGACGCCAAGTACGGCGTTGCCATGCTGTGCGGCGGTTTCGGAAACGCCAACGCATCGCTGTGGGAGAAGGTTGAAAAATAACAGAATAAAAAGGACGACAGGGAGGAAGCGATTCCTCCCTGCGCCTTTTTCAGTTTACAATACAGGCAGGAAAGGCAGGGATAGTTATGAGTAATTTGCTTGTCAATACTCGAGATCAACGCTTTGTGCTCTACGAGCAGATCGGCGTCGAGAAATTGTTCGCGTATCCGAAATACGCCGATTTTTCCATAGACATGGTCGACATGGTGCTCAACGAGGCGGAAAAGTTCGCCGTCGAAGAAATCATGCCGACTTATGAAACGGCCGACAAGGAAGACCCGGCTGTTTTCAGGGACGGCGACGGTCACGCACCGAAATGTTTCCACGAGCCCTTCAAAAAGATTCGTGAAGCGGGATGGTTCGCTCCCACTTTCCCCGTCGAGTATGGCGGACAGGGGATGCCCAGGACGCTTCACTCGAGCATCAGCGAGATGTTCGGAGCGGCCAACTACGCATTCATGATGTACGTGGGTCTCACGGTGGGCGCAGCCGGTCTTATCCTCGAATACGGGACGGAAGAACAGATCAATAAGTACGTGTACAAAATGTGCGAAGGCATCTGGGCGGGTACCATGTGTCTCACCGAGCCGGGCGCCGGAAGTGATGTCGGCGCATCGCGGGCTTCCGCAAAAAGACTGCCGGACGGCACTTACAGCATCACGGGAACGAAGTGCTTCATTTCTTCGGGAGATCATGATTTGACCGAAAATATCGTTCATCCCGTCCTGGCCCGGATCGAGGGTGATCCTCCCGGAACCAAGGGCATATCCATTTTTATTGTTCCCAAGTACCGGGTCAACGACGACGGCAGCCTGGGCGAGTTCAACGACGTGGTCACGGGCAACCTCGAACACAAGATGGGTATCAAGGGTTCCGCCACGGCGACGCTCAACTTCGGTGAGAACGGCAATTGTATAGGCGAACTGCTCGGCGAAGAACGCCAAGGCATGAAAATCATGTTCAAGATGATGAACGAGGCGCGTCTCGGTACGGGCATGCAGGGTCTCGACCATGGTTCCGCCGCGCTCGAACACTCCATTCAGTACAGCAGGGAACGTATTCAGAGCAGGAACATGCTGTCCGGTTCCCCCGAGGGTGTTCCCATCATCAATCATCCTGATATCCGCCGTTCGCTGATGTGGATGAAATCCCACGTGGAAGGCATGCGTTCCATGAACTACTGGGCGGGCTATTGCATCGACATGTCGGAAATCGCGGAAACGGAAGAGGAACGGGAACGGTGGAAGGGATTTGTCGATATCACCACTCCCGTTATCAAGGCGTATTGTTCCGACAAGGGCGTTGAGATTTGCGGTCTTGCCATGGATGTTTACGGCGGATACGGTTACTGCCAGGAATATCCTGTGGAGCAGTACATGCGCGACGCGAAGATCGCTACTATTTACGAAGGCACAAACACCATTCAGGCGCTCGACCTTGTTTTCCGAAAACTGGCACAACGCAAGGGCCAGGACGCCATGAACCTCTTCAGCGAGATGAACGCGACGGTCGAGCAGTGCAAGGCGATCGACGCCCTGAAGGGATCGGCGGAGTTTTACGCGCAGTCAGTCAACGCCCTTGGCGATATGTTCATGCAGATCGGGACCTGGCTGAAGGACGGTGAATTTGTTCTTCCTCTGACAAACGTCAGGGTTTTCCTCATGATCATGGGCGACGTCGTTACCGGCTGGAGGCTGATGGACGCCGCGGTGATCGCGTCAAGGAAACTGGACGAGCTCTTTAAGGAGGCCGGTGCCGATACGCCGGAAAAACAGAAGGAACTTGGGAAAAACGACACCGATGTCGCTTTTTACATGGGCAAGGTGGCATCGGCGAAATACTTCGCCGCCAATATCCTGACGACGGTTGAAGCGCGGTGCAATGCCCTCAAGGTAGGCGACAAAACACCCACGGAGATTATAGATGAATCCTTTACCATATGATGAAGGATCTCGATTGAAACCTTAAGTGTGAAGGAGCGGGGTATTCGCCGGAATGCCCCGCTCCTTTTTGCATGGCGTCACCGCCGGAGGATGAAATTCGTGAGAATAGGCTTCGTGCAATATACTCCCTGTTTCGGGGAAGTGGATCACAACATCGAGACGGTTCTCGATCTGATCGGGTCGGTCAGGGCTGATCTTCTGGTGCTGCCGGAACTGTGCATGACCGGGTATCTTATAACCTCGCGCGATGAAATTGCCGATCTCGCCGAAAAGATACCCGGAGGGAAAACCACGGAGGCCCTGTGCCGAACGGCACGTGAACGATCATGCCACATCGTGGCCGGCCTTGCCGAACGATCGGGCGACAATCTGTATAATTCCGCGGTTCTGGTCGGTCCCGACGGCTACATAGGGCATTACCGAAAGCTGCATCTCTTCTTCGAAGAGAAATTGTGGTTCACGCCCGGTGACGGCGACCTGCCTGTTTTTGACCTGGGCACGGCCCGGGTGGGGATCATGATCTGCTTCGACTGGATTTTTCCGGAGGCCACGCGGTCGCTGGCCCTGAAGGGCGCGCAGGTTATATGTCACCCGGCAAACCTGGTGCTGCCTTTCTGCCAGGACGCCATGAAGACACGGTGTCTCGAAAACCGCGTGTTCGCTGTTACGGCAAATCGAACCGGCGTCGAAAAGCGGGGCGGCAAGGTCTTGTCCTACACCGGCATGAGCCAGATTACGGGACCGGAAGGAGCAATCATTCATCGCTGCGGCGGCGAAGACGAGAGGGCCCTCGTCGTGGAGATCGATCCCGCCCGGGCCGATAACAAGGCTATTAACGAGTACAACGATATTTTCCGCGACCGGCGGCCGGAATATTACGCGATGCTCTTAAAAAAAAAATTAAATAAGAATGTTTGAACTGGCCAACCCGATGAATGATGCCCTGAATATGTGCCATACATTTTTCCCCGGAAACAGGCCGGGTTGCCGCGCGTTCTGGCGGTGAATGCGGCGGGAAGGGGGAATGTTTCCCGCGATGACATCCACTGTAATAGTGCCGTGGGGAGCGTGACGGAGTAAATCGGTCAGCCGCCGAATATCTTTATGACCCTGTCCGTTGTGACGGCCAGCCGGAGAGTGTCGCGGCCTGCCATGCGTGAGCTGATTATTTTCTGCCAAGAGCGAGCGCTGGTGAATGAAAAAAGAGCGACAGGTTTTGGAAATTACACCCTGTCGCTCGAGGGATGCCGGACGTAATGGAAAGTCCCTGGACTGTCAATGCTTCTCCAGGTAGGACGGTTCTCCGTGAACTCTGCCGCCGTCGACGACGATGGTGGTGCCCGTGGTGTAACTGCCCGCGTCGGAGGCGAGAAAAAGAACGGCTCCCGTGATTTCCTCCGGTTCGCCCAGGCGCATGAGCGGAATCTGGGAAATCGCCGCTTCGCCCACTTCCGGATTTTTCCAGAGGGCTTCGCTGAGGCGTGTCTTGATGATGCCCGGAGCGACGGCGTTGACCCGGATATTGAACTGTCCCCATTCCTTTGCCATGACCTCGGTGAGCATGATTACTCCCGCCTTGGTGACGCAATAGGATCCAAGCTCTCCTGCGCGAAGTCCTCCGATTGAAGAAGTATTAATAATACTGCCGCCGCCTTGTTTCTTCATCCCGACTTTCGCCAATACGCCGAGGCGTCATGCGTAACTATACGTATTAATACGCAATACAGCGATAAAAACGCGATTACATACTATGGGGGATTTGGCAGTTGAGGGCAGTCAGTAAGAC